>NZ_JARAVO010000135.1:0-24743 GCF_033792805.1 Streptomyces sp. PA03-1a | reverse complement strand
GCTCGGGTAGGGCCGTGCTCTAGGATTGGGACGGGTAGCGCCACAGGCCGTCGGCGTCGGGCGGGGGGAAGCCGGTCCAGACCAGACCGGGGTGGCCTTCGGCGAGGGCCTGCGCGGTGTGGCGGTGGGCGGCGGTGTCGAAGGCCAGACCGACGAGGAAGGCGAGCAGTTGCCAGATCGGGCGGTCGAGGTCGTCGGCCCGGAAGAGCCCGGTGACCAGGGTGGTGCGGTGGTCGAAGGAGAGGCCGACGAAAGGCGGGCGGTCGAGCGGGAGCAGGATGAGCCGGCTGATCGCGTAGGCGGTGGCGCGGGCGTCCAGCAGCGCCGCGATGCCCGGCAGGAGCGGGTTCAGCGGGAGGTCGGGCGAGGCGAGCAGGGTGATGACGCCGGCCTGTACGGCGCCCGGGCCGGGGGCGGCACCGGCGATGGCGCGGTCGGAGGGGGAACGTCGCTCCCCCGGCACGAGGGTGTCGGCGAAGGCTTCCAGGGTGGAGACCGGCCAGGAGCCGAGCGCGGCGGGAGCGGCGGGAGCGGCCGCGGCGGGAGCGGCCGCGGCGGGAGCGGCCGCGGCGGGAGCCGCCGCCATGCCCAGCGCGGGCAGGGCGGCGACGGCGGCGGCCAGACCGCGCAGCACGGCGCGCCGGTCGATGCCGGGGAGCGGCTCCATCGGCTACCACCCCGCGCACAGGAGGCTGAAGGGCAGCGTCACGGAGAGCCCGCTCTCGCCGGCCTCGTCCCCGTAGGCGTCCAGGACGTCCGCCACCTCGGGCAGTTGCGGACGCAGCGCGGCCACCAGGTCGCCGATGCCCACGGTGACCCCGTTGAGCCGGAAGTTCGTCAGGAGCATCGCCGCACGCCGGTTGCGCTTGTCGAACCAGTAGCGGCCGTCCCAGGAGACGTACGGGACCGCGCCGGTGGTGGACTGCACGCTCCAGTGGTCGCGCTGGTAGTAGCGGCACACGGGGAGGGCGAGCGCGAAGCGGGCGGGTTCGGCGAGCAGGAAGCGGACGGCGCCGCCGTTGTCGAGGGTGATGTCGCGCTTGGAGTACTCCACGCACACCGGGTCGGACAGCCAGAGCCACGGGTCGGGGGTCTCACCCTCCCCGTACGCGTGCCAGTCGCAGGCGGCGGCGAACGGCGGCTCGGAGTACGGGTCGGGAGCGTTGGCCGAGGCGGGGGCGGTGGCGGTCACCGCGAACAGGGCGGCCGCGGCCAGGGTCAGCAGGCGTGAGGAACGGCGGAAACGGGGCATGGGCAGACTCCGGCGGTCGTGGGGACGGGGCGTACGGGGCCTGGGCACCACGCAGGATGCCGCTGACGCGACGTCAGGGCAAGAGGTTGCACACAGACTCATTGAATGAGTGGCTCATCCACTGCCTGAGTGTGTTGACGCGGTCCCCGTTGCTCGGTGGGCTTGGACCGGACCGCTTCGAGAGGACGACCACGGTGGAGCCACTGCCCCGCGAGACCATCGTCGACGTGCTGGAACGCCGCCTGCAGGAGGACATCCTGGGCGGCACCCACCCCGCCGGCACCCTGCTGCCCCCCGAACAACGCCTCGCCGAGGGCTACGGCGTCACCCGCACCACGGTGAAGCACGCCTTCGGCCGGCTCACCCAGGCCGGTCTCCTGGAGACCCGCCACGGCGTCGGCACCCGGGTCCGCGACTACCTGCGCCTCGGCGGTGCGGACCTGTTGCCCATGCTCGTACGGCACAACCCCGGGTGGCTGGCCGACATCTTCGAAGTCCGTGCCGGTGTCGGCACGTTGATCGCCGAACGCGCCGCCGTCAAGGCCACTCCCCCGCAACGCGCCCGGCTGCGCACCCTCCTGGACGCCGTCGGCACCGCCGCCGACCCCGACGCCGTCCAACTGGCCGACGCCGAGGTCCACCGCGCCCTCGCCCAGGCCACCGGCAACCGCGTCTACGTGCTCCTCACCAACACCCTCTTCGCCGCCTACCTGCCGTTGCGCGCCCGCCTGGTCGCCCCCTTCCGCGACCCGGCGGAGGCGGCCGCCCGCCTGGAACCCCTCGTCACCGCCGTCATCGACGGTGCCGCGACCACGGCCCGCACGGCGGCCCAGGCGTACCTCGCCGAGACGCAGCGCATCATGCTGGAGTCGCTGGAGCCGTCCTGAGCCGAGCGGACCGCCGCGGAAGGGTTCCCCGGTCCGCGGCGGCCGGCCTCGTCAGCGGGCCTGGTCGGTGGGCCGGATCAGGATCTCGTTCACCGCGACGTGGTCGGGCTGGGTGACCGCGTACAGGACGGCGGCGGCGATGTCCTCGGGCTGCAGGGTCCGCATGGACTCGGCCATGCTCTTGGCCATGGCCTGGATCGCCGGGTCGGTGATGTGGCTGGTCAGCTCGGTCGAGACGAAGCCGGGTTCGACCAGGACGACCCGGACGCCCTGTTCGGTGACCTCCTGACGGAGCGACTCCGCGAAGGCGGTGACGCCGAACTTGGTGGCCGAGTACACGCCGCTCGCGGCCGTCGCCGTGCGCCCCGAGGTCGAGGAGACCTGGACCACGGCCCCCTTGCGCTCCAGCAGGTGGGGCAGGGCGGCGTGGACCGCGTACATCGAGCCCAGCAGGTTGGTCTCGACCATGCGCGTCCACTCGGTGGTGTCCGCACCGAGGATCGGGCCGCTGAGCATGACGCCCGCGTTGTTGACCAGGATGTCGAGACCTCCGAAGCGCTCGACGGCCGCCGCGACCGCGTCGCGCACCGATGCGTGGTCGGTGACGTCCAGATCGATGGCAAGCATCTCGCCGGGGGCGTCCTGCACGAGGTCCTTCAGCCGGTCGGCCCGCCGGGCCCCGACCGCGACCAGGGCGCCGGCCTTCGACAGGGCGATGGCCGTGGCCCGGCCGATGCCCGAGGACGCGCCGGTGACGAGGACGACCTTGCCTTCCAGGGTGCCGCTCACGTTGTTCTCCCAGGGGTTCGTGTTCGTGGTTCGCGACCCGGGCAGAAGGTGACCGCCGGGTCATGTTGAGCGTAACAGCTAACCTGACCCTCCGGTCACGTTGGTGATAGGCTCCACACCTGGGAGGAGGCGCGGATGAGCGGGACGACAGCCACTCCGGGCCAGCGGGCGGACATGGTGCGCAACCGACGCCTGCTGCTCGAGGCGGCGACGGCGGCGTTCGCCGAGCGCGGGGTCGACGTGCCGATCGGTGAGATCGCCCAGCGGGCCGGCCTCGCCAAGGGCACCGTCTTCCGGCACTTCGCCTCGAAGGAGGACCTCCTCGCGGCGATCATGCTCCAGTTGCTCGACCAGCTCGTCGGCTCGGCCGGCCGCCTCCTGGAGGCCGACGACTCGGGGGCGGCGCTGCGCGAGTTCATGACCGACGGCGTCGAGGCGCTCGCCACCGACCGCGCGTTCTGCGAGGTGATCGGCCGCCCGTCACTGCAGCACGCCGAGGTCCGCGACCGCATCGCCCTGCTCTGCGACGCCGCCGAGGCGCTCACGGCCCGGGCGCGCGAGCAAGGCGCCGTGCGCGGCGACATCACGGGGACCGACGTCGTCCTGCTGCTCGGCGGGATCCACCAGACGGCGGCACCGCTGCTCCCCATCCAGCCGCAGGCGTGGCGCCGCTACCTCGCGCTGGCCTTCGACGGGCTGCGCGCCGCCGACTCCGGGCCCTTGCCGGAACCGCCACCCGCGCGCCTGGAGATCGCCGACCCCGCGACGTCGCCGTAGGGCACACGCACCCACCCCTCCCCCGACCAGCGGAACATCGGGCCCGCCGGCGCATGCCGCCGGCGGGTCTTGACCGCATCCATGCCCATGGGAGAGCATTGCTCTCATTGGTAAGCACTGCTCTCGACGGGGGATGGGGATGAAGCTGTTCTACGCGGGCCCGCCGCTCGGGGAACTGCACGAGGAGTACGCGAAGAAGGGCCGGCTGGACGAGCGCGCCCCGGTCAGGTCGACCAGTTCGGTCACCGTTGACGCACCGGTCGCCACGGTGTGGCGGCTCGTCAGCGACCTGCGCGCCTGGGACACCTGGCGCTCCGACGCCCGCGTCGTCGGGCTCGGGGCCGTGGAACCGGACGCACGCTTCCGCTGGAAGCTGCGGGGGACGCGCATCACGTCCTCCTTCGCCGTGGTGGCGCCCGAGCGGGAGCTGTCGTGGACCGGGCTGGCGATGGGCTGGGTGAAGGCGGTCGACCGGATGCGGATGGCACCCACGGACGACGGCCGGACGGTCGTCACGATCGAGGAGTCGCTCTCCGGGCCGCTCCTCACGCTGTTCTACGACAGCACACGGCTCCGCAGGGGCCACGAGGAGATACTCCGCATGCTGAAGGCCGCCACGGAGGAGAGCGCGGAGGAGAGCAGGGCCTCGTACCGGCCGGGGACCTAGGACCAAGGGACCACTGGCCCGGTCCGCGCCGGTTGCGGGATGCTCCCCGCATGATCGAGCGCGAGGACGCGGTCCGGAGGGTCCAGGAGCACCTGGACCGGTGCTTCCCGGGGCGCATGGCGGTGGTGGAGGCCGAGGAGCACGAACTGGTGTGGGTCGTCGTCTACCAGTCCGCGGAGTACGTCAGGACCGGCGACGCGGAGCATCTCCTGGCCGGCAACGGACCGTACCTGGTGGACCGTGCCGACGGCCGCATGCACGCGATCGGACCTGTGGACTACCTCATGGGCGGATGGGAGGACGAGTACCGGGCGCGTGTCCGCCGACTGCCGGTGCGGACCGCGGTGGACGATCTGGACGACGGGATACGCACGTCGGTGGCCGCCCGCGGCCGCGTGTTCGCCATGGTCGAGCTGCGGGAACGGATACCGGCGCTCACCCCCGCCGACGCCTTGGCCTACGTGACGGCCGTTCAGGCCGCCCGCCCCGCGCCGCGGCGTCCGCTCGCCGTCGTCAGCGAGGCCCTGGTGCCGTACCGGGAGCCCGTGATCAAGCCCGTCCCCCAGAGACGCGAAGACGCCGGTCAGGACGGGGGAACCTGACCGGCGCCGGTCTGCGTTGCGGGGCCGCGGTGGCGGTCGCCCCCGGCGAGGGGCTCCGTGGGGCTTCAGCCGAACGATCGTCCCCACGGGCGAAGGGATGAGGCCCGGGGTCACTGGCCCACTCACGGCACCCGCATCATGTCGAACCGTGCCCCGGCCCGGATTGTTCCCGCGTCCCGGTGGTCCGCGGCCGCGGAAGGCATGCCCGGGGCCCGCTGCGGGGAAGCGCGTTGCATGACGAAGACCGGTCTCCCGGAGGGCATCCGGGCCTGCCTGTTCGATCTCGACGGAGTGCTGACCAAGACCGCGGTCGTGCACGCCGCCGCCTGGAAGGAGGTGTTCGACGACTTCCTGCGGCACCGGGAGGGTGCGGACTTCCGCCCCTTCGACAAGGTGACCGACTACGACGAGTACGTCGACGGCCGCCCACGCGCGGACGGCGTGCGGGCCTTCCTGGCCTCGCGCGGCATCGAACTGCCCGAGGGCTCCGCGGACGACCCGCCCGAGCGCGACACGGTGCACGGGGTGGGCAACCGCAAGAACGTGATCCTGCTGGAGAAGATCCGCAGCGAGGGCGTCGAGGCCTACCCGGGCTCGGTCCGCTACGTGAAGGCCGTACGGGCCGCCGGCCTGCGGACGGCCGTGGTGTCCTCCAGCGCCAACTGCCGCGACGTGCTGGTCGCGGTCGGCATCGAGGACCTCTTCGACGTGCGCATCGACGGTGTGGTGGCCGCCGAGCGCAAGCTCCCCGGGAAACCGCACCCCGACACCTTCCTTGAGGCGGCGCGCGAGTTCGGGGTGGAGGCGAAGGCGGCGGTGGTCTTCGAGGACGCGCTGGCCGGCATGGACGCCGGCCGCTCCGGCCACTTCGGGTACGTCGTGGGGGTGGACCGGGTGGGCCAGGCCGACGCCCTGCGCGCGCACGGCGCCGACATCGTCGTACGGGACCTCGCCGAGCTGCTGGAGGCGGACGCGTGATCAGCCACTCCTCCTACGTGGTCGAGCCGTGGTGCCTGCGTGAGACGGAGCTGGACCTCGACGTGCTCGCCCAGAGCGAGTCCGTGTTCGCCCTCTCCAACGGCCACGTCGGCTGGCGCGGCAACCTCGACGAGGGCGAGCCGCACGGACTGCCCGGCTCTTATCTGAACGGTGTCCACGAACGGCACCCGCTGCCCTACGCGGAGGCGGGTTACGGCTACCCGGAGGCCGGCCAGACCGTCATCAACGTCACCAACGGCAAGATCATCCGGCTGCTCGTCAACGACGAGCCGTTCGACGTGCGCTACGGGCGGCTCGTCTCGCATGAACGCGTCCTCGACCTGCGCGCGGGGCATCTGCGCCGCACCTGCGAATGGACCTCCCCCGCCGGCTGCACCATCCGGGTGACCTCGACCCGCCTGATCTCGCTCACCCAGCGGTCCATCGCCGCGGTGGTGTACGAGGTCGAGGCCGTGGACGACGTGCGCCTGGTCGTCCAGTCCGAGCTGGTGGCCAACGAGCAGCTGCCGACGACCTCGGGCGACCCCCGGGTCTCGGCCGTGCTGGACTCCCCCTTGCAGCCGGAGGAGAACCTGGCACTGGACAACCGTCTGCGCCTGGTGCACTCGACCTCGGTCACCGGACTGCGGGTCGCGGTGGCGGCCGACCACGCCGTGGAGGGGCCGCCGTCCACCCGGAGCTTCAGCGAGAGCAACGACGACACCAGCCGGCTCACCGTCACCTCGTCCCTGGCGGCCGGGGAGAAGCTGCGCCTGGAAAAGATGGTCTCCTACGGCTGGTCCCAGGTCCGTTCGCTGCCCGCCGTGCGCGACCAGGTGGAGGCGGCGCTCGCGGGCGCCCGCAGCACGGGCTGGCAGGGGCTGTGCGACGAGCAGCGCGACTACCTCGACGCGTTCTGGGCGCGGGCGGACGTGGAGATCGACGGCGACGCCGAGATCCAGCAGGCGGTCCGTTTCGCCATGTTCCACGTCCTGCAGGCGGGTGCGCGCGCCGAGCAGCGTGCGATCCCGTCGAAGGGCCTGACGGGCTCGGGCTACGACGGGCACTCCTTCTGGGACACGGAGACCTTCGTCCTTCCGCTGCTCACCCTGACCTCGCCGGAGTCCGTCGCGGAGGCCCTGCGCTGGCGCCGTGCCACCCTGCCCGCCGCCCGGGAGCGCGCCCACCAGCTCGGCCTCGAGGGCGCCGCCTTCCCGTGGCGCACGATCGACGGCTCGGAGGGCTCGGGCTACTGGCCGGCGGGAACGGCCGCGTTCCACATCAACGCGGACATCGCCGACGCCGTCGTCCGCTACGTCTCCCTCACCGGCGACGAGGACTTCGAGCGCGAAACGGGTGTGGAGCTCCTGGTGGAGACCGCGCGCATGTGGCACTCCCTCGGTCACCACGACCCCCACGGGAACTTCCACATCGACGGGGTCACCGGGCCCGACGAGTACAGCGCCATCGCGGACGACAACGTCTACACCAACCTGATGGCCCAGGCGAACCTGCGCGCCGCCGCCGACGTCGTCGAACGCCACACCAAGGAGGGCGCGGCCCTCGGCGTCGACGACGAGGAGACGGCCGCCTGGCGGGACGCGGCCGCGGCCATGACCGTCCCCTACGACAGCGCGCTCGGCGTCCACGAGCAGTCGGCGGGCTTCACCCGGCACCAGATGTGGGACTTCTCCACCACGCAGCCCGACCAGTACCCGCTGATGCTGCACTTCCCCTACTTCGACCTGTACCGCAGGCAGGTGGTCAAGCAGGCGGACCTGGTACTGGCCATGGTCAAGCAACCGGAGGCCTTCGACGACGAGCAGAAGGCACGGAACTTCGCCTACTACGAGCCGATGACGGTGCGGGACTCGTCCCTTTCGGCGTCGACGCAGGCGATCATGGCCGCCGAGGTCGGTCATCTGCGCCTCGCCTACGACTACCTGGGCGAGGCGGCGCTGATGGACCTGCACGACCTGGAGAACAACACCCGTGACGGCCTGCACATCGCCTCCCTCGCCGGCACCTGGGCCGCGCTGGTCGGCGGCTTCGGCGGGATGCGGTACCGGGACGGCTGCGCCGCCTTCGCACCGCGGCTGCCGGAGAAGCTGCGGCGGCTCGCCTTCACCCTGCAGGTGCGGGGGCGGCGGCTGAGGGTGGAGATCACCGGCGCGGCGGCGACGTACACCCTGCTGGACGGGGAGCCGCTCGAGCTCTACCACTACGACGACGGGTTCACGCTCACCGTCGACCGCCCGCAGACGCGCAAGGTGCCGACCCTGCGCACGCGTCAGGCGCCGGAACAGCCGCCGGGCCGCAGTCCCCGGCACCGCTGACCTCCCCGCGTGCGCGGCGGGTGCGCGGCGCCGGTCCCCGAGGGGGCCCGGCGCCGGGTCAGCGCCCGGGGAAGTGGGGCAGGACCTCCTCGGCGAGTTCGTGCAGTACCTCCGCGACCGGGCGGTCCCCCGGACGGAGGTTGAGGGAGACGTGGGCGACGCCCAGGTCCGCCATCGCGCCCAGGTGTTCGACGAGGGCGGTGCGCCCGGTACGCAGGCCGAGGCGGATCAGGGCGCTGAAGCCGAGGCGGTCGGCGAGCCGGGCGAGGTCGGCGTGACCGCTCAGGTCCGGCACCCCGAAGGGGCGCCCGGCCTGCTGGTCGGCGGCACGGCGGCCGGCTCCCCAGTCGTTGTCCAGGGGCAGTTCGAGTCCGAGGGTGAGCCGCTGGTGCGGGCCGGTGAGGCGGGTGAGGGCGGTGCTGGTCATGGTGCGGGCCTTCGTCGGTGCGGTGTCGGGGCCGGGACCGGCGGTGCCTGTGGTCCCGGCCCCCGCGGTCAGTGCCGGGAGGTGAGGGCCGGCTGCTCGGCGGGCGCGGCCCCGGTGACGACCCGGCTGGTCCGGCCGCCGCGGCCCTTCTCCAGTGCAGCGGAGACGACCGCGAGCACGAGGGCGGAGGCGGTGAGGACGGCCCCGACGAGGTTCGGCGCGGTGTAGCCGAAGCCCGCGGCGATGACGACCCCGCCGAGCCAGGCGGACAGCGCGTTGCCGAGGTTGAAGGCGCCGATGTTGACGGCCGAGGCCAGGGTGGGGGCGCCGGACGCCTGGTCCAGGACCCGCTTCTGCAGCGGCGGCACCGTCGCGAAGCCCAGGGCGCCGATGAGGAGGATCGTCACGCCGGCCGTGACCTCGTTGTGGGCGGTGAGGGTGAACAGCGCCAGCACGGCGGCCAGGGAGCCCAGCGCCGTGTACAGCATCGGCATCAGGGCGCGGTCGGCGTACTTGCCGCCGACCAGGTTGCCGACGACCATGCCCGCGCCGAACAGGACCAGCAGCCAGGTGATGGAGGAGTCGGCGAACCCGGTGACCTCGGTCATCATGGGCGCGATGTAGGTGATGGCCGCGAAGACGCCGCCAAAGCCGAGCACGGTCATCGCCATGGCCAGCAGGACCTGGACGTTGCGGAAGGCGCCCAGTTCGTGGCGCAGGCGCACGCCCTGCGGCTTCGGCATGTCGGGCACCAGCTTGAGGACGCCGGCCAGGCCGACGACGCCGAGGCCCGCGACGACGAAGAAGGTCACGCGCCAGCCGGCGTTCTGACCGATGAAGGTGCCCAGCGGCACGCCGATCACGTTGGCCACGGTGAGGCCGGCGAACATCATCGAGATCGCGCGCGCCTTCTTCTCCGGGGCCACCAGGTCGGCGGCGACGACCGAGCCGATGCCGAAGAAGGCGCCGTGCGTGAAGGAGGCGAGGATGCGCCCGGCCATCATCACGCCGAAGGCGGGTGCCAGGGCGGAGACCAGGTTGCCGAGCACGAACAGGCCCATGAGCAGCATGAGCATGTTCTTGCGGGACACCTTGGTGCCGAGCAGCGTCATGATCGGCGCGCCGATCATGACGCCGAGTCCGTAGCCGGTCACGAGCAGGCCGGCGGTGGGGACGGAGACCCCGAAGTCGGAGGCGACCTCGGGCAGCAGGCCCATGATCACGAATTCGGTGGTTCCGATCCCGAAAGCCCCGATGGCGAGGGCCAGGAGCGCGAGAGGCATGGCGGAGACCTTCCAGATGTTGCAGTGGCACCTAACAAGCGAAAACAATAATTGCAGACGCGCTATAACGTCAAACGCTGGACATCTCCGGGCGGCGGCTTACCATGGCCAGTGACGACGAACAGCCTTCACCCGCAGCCGCTGCACAAAGGGGACCTCGATGACCGCCACCGATCCGGCCCTGACCGCCCTCGCCCAGGGGTGGCACGCCCTGTCGCTCCTGCACGGACGGATCGAGGGGCGGATCGAGAAGCAGCTCCAGGTTCACCACGACCTCAGCGTGCGCGAGTACTCCCTGCTCGACGTCCTCAGCCGTCAGCACGACGGGGAGGGCGGCCACCTGCAGATGCGCCAGGTCGCCGACGCCGTCGTACTGAGCCAGTCGGCGACGACCCGCCTGGTCACCCGGCTGGAGGACCGCGGCCTGCTGGCCCGCTACCTCTGCCCCACCGACCGGCGCGGCATCTACACGGACGTGACGGAGGCCGGCCTGAAGCTGCTGGAGGAGGCCCGGCCGACGAACAACGCGGCGCTGCGCTCGGCGATGGACGACGCGGCACTCGTCCCGGAGCTCGCCCCCCTGGTCAAGGCGGTGGAGGACCTGCAGGGCGCGAAGGTCCCGGCTTCCTGACCCGGCCATTCCGCGCACGAACTTATTCCGCGTTTGCAATTAACCGCGTGCGCAACTAATCTGGTCGTGGAGCACGGGAAGGGCGCGTCCCCCGCCCCCTCCCGGGACGTTCACCCGTCCGCACTCGCACCGGCACCCATCGCCGGCCGCGACGCGAAAGGATCTGCACCATGACCACCCCCACCCCGGACATCACGCTGAACAACGGCGTCACCATGCCGCAGCTCGGCTTCGGCGTCTTCCAGGTGCCCGACGCCGACACCGCGACCGCCGTCACCTCGGCCCTGGAGAGCGGCTACCGCAGCATCGACACCGCGGCGATCTACGGCAACGAGGCCGGCGTCGGCCAGGCCCTCGCCGCCTCGGGCATCGCCCGTGACGAACTGTTCGTCACCACCAAGCTGTGGAACGGCGACCAGGGCTACGACAGCACCCTCGCCGCCTTCGACGCCTCCCTCGCCAAGCTCGGCCTCGACCACGTGGACCTCTACCTGATCCACTGGCCGGCCCCGGCCCGTGACACCTACCTGGACACCTGGCGCGCCTTCGAGAGGATCCACGCCGAGGGCCGGGCCCGCGCCATCGGCGTCTCGAACTTCCAGCCCGCGCACCTGCAGCGGCTCATCGACAACGGCGACGTCGTGCCCGCCGTCAACCAGGTGGAGCTGCACCCCCAACTGCAGCAGGCCGAGCTGCGCGCCTTCCACGCCCGGCACGGCATCGCCACGGAGGCATGGAGCCCGCTCGCCCAGGGCGCCGTCCTGAAGGACCCGGTCATCACCGGCATCGCCGGCCGCCTGGGCAGGACCCCGGCCCAGGTGATCCTGCGCTGGCACCTGCAGCTCGGCAACGTGGTCATCCCCAAGTCGGTGACCCCCGAGCGGATCCGCGAGAACCTCGACGTCTTCGACTTCGTGCTCTCCGACGCCGACGTCGCGGCGATCACCGCCCTCGACAACGGCACCCGCATCGGCCCGGACCCCGACGCCTTCAACTGATCGCCCGGCCACGGGCCGCGGGGCACCCCGCGGCCCGGCGGGCGGCAGCGTACGGCGCGTGCCTCAGGAGGCGGTGCGCTCCTCGATCCGCCGCAGCGCCTGCTTGAGGTACCCGGCAAAGCGCGGGTAGTTCTCGCTCATCGGGAAGTGCCCGATCTCCTTCATCTCGATGAACTCGGCCCCGCGGATCTGCTCCGCGGTACGGGCCCCGTCCTCGGGGGTGGTCAGGTAATCGTACTCGCCGGTGAGCATGACGACCGGGCAGCGCTCCCCGTCGATCTCCCCCAGCCTGCCCCGGAGGTCGTGGTCGACGGAGTAGAAGTACAGGTCGCCCTTGAACGCCTCCGAGCCCTGGCTGTAGTAGAACCAGGTCGCCCAGCGGTCCGCGTCGGGCGACTGCGGGGCCATGAGGTCCCACACCCCGCTGGCGCAGACCTGCGCCGCGTTGGCGTGGGGATGCTGCCACCAGTCGAGGTAGAAGCCGGGAGAGTAGTCCGCACCCTCCACGGGGATGACCGCCTTGAAGCGGTCCGGGTGCCGCAGCGCCAGTTGCAGGGCCACGTTCCCGCCGAAGGAGGAGCCCATGAAGATCGGGTCCTCCAGACCCAGCGCGTCGCAGAACGCGGTGATGAAGGCGACGTAGTGGTCGGCGGTGAGCTTGTACTCCTCCTTCCACCACTCCTTGTTCAGCGGCGGGTCGGACTTGCCGTGGCGGGCGAGGTCGTAGGCGATGACGCGGTGGTTCGCGGTGATCTCCTCGTCCTCCAGGAGGCCGCGCCACTGGTGGTTGTGGCAGCCCGCCGTGTGCTGGCACACCAGCGGCTGTCCCTGGCCGTTCTCCAGGTAGAAGACCTTGTACTGGACGTCCTCCACGTCGATCGTGACGTAGTGGCCGGTCACCGGGGAGATACGGGAGGCGGTGCTCATCGAGGGGTCCTTTCGGCGGTGCGGGGCGGAACGGTGGTTCAGCCCAGCGGGCCGGTGAGGCGGAGCAGTTCCAGCTGACGGGTGAGGCAGCGCAGGTTCTGCATGAGGACCAGCAGGTCGCCCTCCAGCCGCATGTCCCGCTGGAAGCTCGCCGCCCAGATGCCGTGGTACATCGGCTTCGGCACCGGCGAGCAGAACTCCCGCCAGGTCGCGGCGCCGGCCCTGATGGCGAAGTCGTAGGCGGTGAGCGGCTCGGGATCGACGACGAGGTCCTCCACCCGGCCGCGGTGCATGCGCACCAGGAAGGCGTGCCGTTCCATGTCCAGTAGATAGGTGCAGCTGAAGTACGCCCCGTGCGCCCGCAGCTCCGCGTCGCCGTCACTGAGCCGGCGGAACTCCTCCACCGGCCCCTGTGCCGTTGCCGTCGCCATGTCCTCTCCTCGCTGACGTCGATCTTTGCGCCCAGCTAATACACCGCCAGGTGCGCGCGGGCGGGGGCACGCCGTCACGTCCCCCGCACGCACCCCGGCAAAGCGTCCGGTGGTGGCACCACCACCCCGCACGGCGCGCCCACCAGGCGGGCCTCGCGGCGGGCCCGCCCTCCTGGTGCACCTCCGGGGAGGACAGCGCCCCAGATGCCCTCATAGGATAAAGATCATCATTGAATGCCACATTTGCCCCGAAGGTGATCGGTATGAGCGTCCAGGGCGTGAACGAGCCGATGGCACCCGGCGACGGCCGGCCCGAGGTACCGCCGACCGGCGGTGCGGGTCCCGCCGACGACAAGCGGCCGTCCCAGCACGACTACCACCACCCCGCCGCAGCCTGGGGCGCGAGGGCGCCGGCCCCTCCCCCGTGCGCGGGCACAGCAACGTCCAGGGCAACCGCACGTGCGGCATCGACCACCGGCCGGCCGAGGCCTTCCTGGACCGGCTCGCCGCGGTCTGCGGCATCGACCCGCCCCGGGAGCACGAGGTGTTCGTCGGGATGGGCGGCAATTTCGTGCTCGCCGCGCCCGACACCCCGTACACGGCCCAGGGCCTGGCCAAGTGCGCCCTGACGGCGCACGTGAGCACCAAGCTCAACCGGAGCCACCTCGTCCACGGCAGGCAGGCCCTGATCCTGCCGTGCCTGGGCCGCACCGAGAAGGACGAGCAGCGGCGCGGACTGCAGGCCACGTCCGTCGAGGACTCCATGAGCATGGTCCACCTGTCCGTCGGCATGAAGCGGCCCGCCTCGCCCCACCTGCTGTCCGAACCGGCCATCATCGCCGGCATGGCGCGCGCCGCCCTCCCCGGCAGTTCCACGCCGTGGGAGCACTACGTCGAGGACTACGACCGGATCCGCGACACCATGGCCAAGGTCCTGGACGGGTTCGAGGACTTCAACCGTCGTGTCCGGCTCCCCCTGGGCTTCCGGATCCGCCAGCCCGCGCGCGAACTGGTCTTCTTCACGCCCTCCGGGCGTGCCGAGTTCTCCAGCGCGCCGCTGCCGGACGTGGTGCCCCGCGACGGGATGCTCGTCCTGCAGACGATTCGCTCCCACGACCAGTGGAACACCACCATCTACTCGGACGACGACCGCTACCGCGGCGTGAAGAACCTGCGCACCCTCGTCCTGATGAACCCGGCCGACATGCGGGCCCGGGACATCGAGCCCGGCACCCTCGTCGACATCACGGCGACGGCCAAGGACGGCAGCCGGCGCACGCTCACCGGCTACCGCGCGCTGCCCTACGACATGCCCCGCGACTGCGCGGCCGGCTACATGCCGGAGATGAACGCGCTCATCGCCGCGAACGACTACAGCACCCAGAGCGACCAGCCGCTGATGAAGAGCGTCCGGGTCACCATCGGCCCCACCGGCTGAGGCGCCTGCCGTCACCACGATGCTCCCCCGCCACCGGGCGTGACGGGGGAGCGTCGGCGCGGGTTCAGCCCGCGAGCGTGCCGTGGAGCGCTTCGAGGCCGTCGCGGTAGATGCCGGTGAACAGCTCGACCACCTCCGCCTCGCCGGCACCGTCGGGGACGAACCGGCCGCTCCACACGACCTCCGCGACCTCCGGCTGCCCGGGTACGGCGTGGACCCGCAGGTCGGAGACGTACCCGGTCACGGGGAAGGGCGCCTGAAGGATCGCGTACGCGTAGTGGCGCTCGGCTTCGTTGAAGGCCACCATGCGCTCGACGATCACCTCGCCGTCGGGGTTGCGGAGCCTGCGCACCCGCCCGCCCTCCAGTGGGGTGCTCTCGGGGATGAACGGGAGCCAGTCGGGCAGCGCGTGGAAGCCGCCGATCAGGTCCCAGACGCGTTCGGGCGACGCGGGCACGACTCGGCTGACCGAGGTGGACGCCATGGTCTTTCTCCTTGGCTTGTGGGGGGGCGAGGGCGTTCAGGCGCCGTTCGGGAGCGGCGCGGCGGGGCTGACGAGGCCGGAGGCGCGCAGGTCGGACCAGAAGGCGGCCGGGACGTCCTCGTTGAGCGCGGCGATGTCCTCGGCGATGCGGCCCGGCTTGGTCGAGCCGGGGACGGCGGCGACGGCCACCGGGTGCGCGAGGGAGAACTGCAGGGCCGCCGCCTTGACGCTCACCCCGTGGCGGGCCGTGATCTCCTTGATGCGCCGTACGCGCTCGACGATCTCCGGAGGCGCGTCCTGGTACTCGAAGTGGGTGCCGCCGGCGAGGACCCCGGAGCTGTAGGGGCCGCCGACGACCATGCCGACGCCCTGTTCCTGCGCCTTGGGCAGCAGCCGCTCCAGCGGTCGCGCGTGGTCCAGCAGGGTGTAGCGGCCGGCGAGCAGGAAGCCGTCGGGCTGCGGCTCGTCCAGGTCGAGCGTCAGCTCGATGGGCTCGACCCGGTTCACGCCGAGGCCCCAGGCCTTGATGACGCCCTCGTCGCGGAGCCGGGACAGCACCCGGAAGGCGCCCGTGCGGGCCTCCTCGAACTTGCTCAGCCACAGGTCGCCGTGGAAGTCCTGGGCGATGTCGTGCACCCAGACGATGTCCACGCGGTCGACGCCGAGGCGCTTCAGGCTTCCCTCGATCGACCGCTCGGTGGCGTCGGCGGTCCATTCGTGGAGCATCGCGTTCGGACGGCCGTGCTCGAAGAGCCCGCCCTTCTCGCCGAGGTCGCGGGCGCCCGGCTCGGGCTCGTCCAGGATGACGCGCCCGACCTTGGTGGCCAGCACGTACTCGTCGCGGGGCCGCCGCGAGAGCAGCTCGCCGAGCCGCAGCTCCGCGAGACCCGCGCCGTAGAAGGGGGCCGTGTCGTAGAAGCGGACGCCCTGGTCCCAGGCGGCCTCCAGGGTCGCGCTCACCTCCTCTTCGGGGATGGCGCGGAACATGTTGCCGAGGGGGGCGGTACCGAAGCCGAGGCGGCCGGGGATGAGTTCCTTGAGCGACATGATGGTGCCTTTCGACGACCGTACGCGGGGGGCGAGGTACCCCGCCGCGGGGCCGGGAGGTGAGGGGATTGCGCCTTACGAGGATCGAGGTTACTTGCAGACGCGGACTAATGCCAACGCTTAATATCTGCGTCATCCACTTGTGGGCGATCGAGCACTGCACGCGGGGTGCGGGAATTAATCAGCGCGTGCAATTATTGAGGGAGCCTGTAGGGCGCATACGCATGAGCGATGCAACGACGCGTTGCCGCGTGACCCGGCCCCGACCGCCCCCTGAGGAGACAGCTTCGTGACCACCACCTTGTTCGAGCCTTTCACCCTCCGGTCGCTGACCATTCCGAACCGGATCTGGATGGCCGCAATGTGCCAGTACAGCGCCGCGCCGGACGGCGAGCAGGCGGGCGTGCCGAACGACTGGCACTTCACGCACCTGGCGGCCCGGGCCACCGGCGGCACCGGACTGATCATCACCGAGGCCACCGCGGTCAGCCCCGAGGGCCGGATCAGCCCGTACGACCTCGGCATCTGGAACGACACCCAGGTCGAGGCCTTCCGCCGGATCACCGCCTTCCTGAAGTCCCAGGGCACCGTGCCCGGCATCCAGCTCGCCCACGCCGGCCGCAAGGCCTCCACCGAACGCACCTGGGTCGACCGCGGCGCCCCCATCACCCCCGACACCCAGCACGGCTGGACACCCGCCGGCCCCAGCGCCGTCCCGTTCGACACCGGCTCCACCACACCGGAGGAGCTCAGCACCGAGCAGATCGGCCGGATCGTGGCGGACTTCGCCGCGGCCGCCCGGCGCGCCCTGGACGCCGGGTTCCAGGTCGCCGAGATCCACGGGGCCCACGGATACCTCATCAACCAGTTCCTCTCCCCGCACAGCAACCGCCGCACCGACGGCTACGGCGGGGACTTCGCCGGCCGCACCCGCTTCGCCCTGGAGGTCGTCGACGCCGTCCGCGCCGTCTGGCCCACCGACCTGCCGGTCTTCTTCCGCATCTCCGCGACCGACTGGCTGAGCGAGAACGCCGACGACGACCGCGAGGGCTGGACCGCCGACGACACCGTCCGCCTCGCCAAGGAGCTGCAGGCCCGGGGCGTGGACCTGATGGACGTCTCCACGGGCGGCAACGCCCCCAACGCCAGGATCGTCGCGTCTCCCGGCTACCAGGTGCCGTTCGCCGAGCGCGTCCGCAACGAGACCGGTATGCCCGTGGCGGCCGTCGGCATGATCACCGAACCCGACCAGGCGCAGACCATCGTCGCCTCCGGCAAGGCCGACGCCGTCCTCCTCGGCCGCGAGCTGCTGCGCGACCCCTACTGGGCGCGCCACGCGGCCACCGCGCTGGGCGGGAAGGTCACCACCCCGGTTCAGTACCACCGTTCCTGAAGGTCGTAACAGCCCCGTCCCCGTCGTACCGTCGTACGGCGGGGACGGCGCACGCCGGAGGCGGAAATCGCGTTGCGCGGCGTCTCCCCGCCCGGACAGCATCACCCCCGTGACCTACACGCTGCGTGAGTACGCCCCTGCGGACGAGGCCTCCTGGCTGCGCTGCAGGGTGCTCTCGTTCCTGGGCACCGCCTACTACGACGACGTCGACCGCGCCAAGCCGCCGATCCCGGCCCCCGGCCTGGAACTCGTCGCCGTCGACGCGTCGGGGACGGTCGTCGGCATCATGGACACCGTCGTCGACACCGCCCTGGCGACCATCGACACCGTCGCGGTCCACCCCGACCACCAGCACCGCGGTCTCGGCCGGGCCCTCCTGCACCGCACACGCGCCGAGGTCCGCGAGCGGGGCGCGACGACCCTCGACGCCTGGACCCGCGACGACCCGGACACCCTCGCCTGGTACCGCGCCATGGGCTTCGCGGAGAGCGACCACTACCTGCACGTGTACGCCCACCAGTACACCGCTCCCGGCGAACCGGACCGCGCGATCCTCACCCCGCGCCCCGGCCTGCGGCTCATGGCCGCCTTCCTGCACGCGAAGCTCGAGGACGAGACCCGCATGCGCGCGGAGTTCAGCCGCGTCCACGTGTGCCGGCGCTTCTCCATGACGACGTGACCCCTCGCCTTCCCCGACGGCCTTCCCCTGCTCGCCGTTCCGGTCCCGCCCACGCCGGACGGCGCCCCCCGGCATCGCACGGCCGGCCTGGCCTGCGCCACGATGGTGCCCTGTGAACGACCTCCTGTACGGCCTGGCCGGCAATCCCTCGCTGCCGCCCGAATGGGTCGACCGTCTGATCGCGACCGCGGACGCCGATGTCGCCGGTGCGCTCGCCGACCGCCCCGACCTCACCCGTGCGCAGGTGGCGGCCCTGGCCGCGCGCGACGAGGACGCCGCCCTGAGCCTGGCGTACGGGGGACGTCTCTCCGCGGCCGATGTCGATCCCGTCGACCGGCCGTTCGTCGCGCTCGCCCTGCTGGACGGGCGCGCGGGACCGCCGGAGTGGGCGCGCCTGCTGGCCACCACGGGGTCCGTCGAGCAGCGGGAGAAGCTGGCCGGCTGCCCCGGTCTCCCCGAGGATGTGGCGCGTGCCCTCGCGGCGGACCCCGAGGTCGGGGTGGTCGCGGAACTCGCGCTGTGGACGACGTCCGATCTCGCCGCCCGCCTGGCGGAGCACCCGCATGCCGGGGTGCGTCGCGCGGTCGCGGTCAACGAGGCGACCCCACCTGATGTGCTGGCGGCGCTCCTCGACGGCGGAGCACTGCCTCCGGCACGCTTCTGCCGGGTCTGCGAACATGAGCCGACGCATGAGCCGACGCCGCCCGGGGAGCACTGCGAGGGTGCGCACGAGTCCACCGTGCACGCGACGCTGCAGGCCGCCCTGGGCAATCCGGCCACGCCCGCGTCCGCCGCCGCAGCCTTCGTCGACCATCCGTCCCTGCTGCTGCGCCAGGAACTGGCCGGGCGGATCGACCTGCCGCCGCAGGTGTACGCGCGGCTCGCAACCGACCCCGTCCCCTGGGTCAGGGCGCAGCTCGCGGACAACCCGGGGATCGGCGAGGAACTGATCCGGACCCTGGCCGTCGACCTCGGCCACGACGTGCGGCGACGGCTCGCACACCACCCGGCGGTGCCGCTGGACGTCCTGGACCGGCTCGCCTCCACCGTCCGGATCGGTCCGACGCCGCTGCCGCGCATCTCCTCGGCCACTCCCGACGAGATCGCCGGGCTCGCCACCTCGCCGAACCCCGTCCTGCGGATGTTCCTGGCCGGGCGAACCGATCTGCCCGACGAGATCCGCGACGCCCTGGCCCGCGACCCGGACGCGAAGGTGGTGGGCGCCCTCGCGCCCCATCCCGGTCTGAGAGAAGCCCAGTTGGCGTCCATGATCGACCGGCATGGTGCGCGTGTCGCCGCGCGGGTGGCGGCCAACCCGGACGCGACTGCGGCCCTGCTGGAGCGATTGGCGCACATCCGGCCCCCCGTCCGGAAGGCGCTGCGCGAGATCGCCCGGCACCGGCACGCGACGGCCGCGGCGCTGATCCCCTGCCTCGACGACCTACGGGCAAGGCCCCTGGCCGCGGCCCACCCGGCCCTGCCGCCCCCGGTGATCGCCGAACTGCTTGCGGACGAGGACGCGCAGGTGGTGCACGCGGCGGCCGCCAATCCGTCCCTGCCGTCGGCGGCGATGGCACGTCTGCTGCGCTGATCGTCGTGCGGCCGAGGGCTTCCTTCGACGGCCCGAGGGTCTTGCCTGCATCAGGCGGGCCGGCACCGCCGGACCCGAAGCCTTGCCGCCGCCCGCACAGCGCTAGCATCGGGACGCATGATCGTATGGCTCAACGGCACCCACGGCGCGGGGAAGACGACGACCAGTGCGCTCCTGCAGCCGCTGATCCCGGATTCACGGGTGTTCGACGCCGAGAAGGTCGGCGAGACGCTCATGGACATCACGCCCGGGCTGCCCGCGACGGACAACTTCCAGCACTGGCCGCCGTGGCGACCGCTCGTCGTCGAGACCGCCCGGCGGGTACTCGACTACACCGGCGGCACCCTGGTGATGCCCATGACCGTCCTGGTCGAGCGGTACTGGCGCGAGATCAGCTCGGGCCTTGCCCGGCATGCCATCCCGGTCCGGCACTTCGTCCTCCACGCCGACCAGGACACCCTCCGCGGGCGCATCGAGGGCGACACTGTTCTCGGCCCCAATTCCCCGTTCCGTCTCCGATACCTCGAGCCCTACGCCGAGGCGGCCCGCACCTGGTTGCACGGCGAGGCAGAGGTAGTCGACACCACGCACCTCACGCCCGCCCAGGCCGCCCAGCAGATCGCGGAGGCCGTCAAGGGCTGAGGTGCTGAGCCGAAGCACGATGGGTGTCACCACCGGCATCCACTGAACTGCGGCTTCGGCCGGGCGAAGCACAGTGGTTGTCACCGGTACGGCGCGCTACCTGTCACCCCCTCTGCGCCCCGCAGCCGCCTGAGCCGAAGGCAGCAGCATCAGATCCTGCCCGCGCGGTGCCGATCGTGACGCTACCGGTGCTGTACCTGGTGGCGGTCGTGATCCGTGTGGCGGGGGCGGTGCTGGTGGGGCGGATCAGAGGGGGGGACCAACCTCGCGTGGTGACCGTCACAGGGCTCCGGCGTCCCGGGCCGTCCAGGCGCTCGGATAGATCGGCCGGAAGCCGAGCTCCCGGCGGATGCGCTGGTTGGACATGATCCCGAACCACGGGTCGGGGTCCGTGAGCTCGTGGAGCCCGGCGGGCACCTCGACGCCGTTGAGCTGGTACAGCTCGACCGTCGTGACAGGGGCGTCATCGGCGATGTTGTAGATCCGGCCGGCGATGCCCGGCGCGTACAGCAGACGCATCAGACCCTGGGCGACGTCCGCGTGGTGGGCCATCTGCAGGCGCTGGTGCGGCGCCCAACCGGCGGCCCAACGCAGGGAGTCGGTGAGGTGCGGGTCGCCCTCGCCGTAGACGAAGGGGAGCCGCCCGATGCGTACGTCCAGGCTCTCAAGCGCAAGCAGTTCACGCTCGGCCTCGGCCTTGGACTCGGGGTAGGCGCCCCACATCTCGCCGCCCGGCCGGCTCTCGTCCGCCTCGGTCAGCGGGCGGCCCCGTCCGACGCCGTACACATTGCCCGTGCTGACCTGCACGAACCGCTCCACGCCGGAGGCCTGCGCGGCGCGGCCCAGGGCCACCGCGGCGTCCCGGTTGACGGCCCATGCCTCCTCGTCCGGCACCCCGCGGAAGGAGGCGGCGACGTTCACGACGGCGTCCACGCCGACGAGCGCCTTGCCGAGTGTCTCCTCGTCGCGCATGTCTCCTACGGCGACCTGGGCGCCCAGCTCCGCGAAGCGCTCGCCGCGGGTCGCATCCCGTACCAGGACCCGCACCTGCTCGCCCGGCTGCCGCTGGGCCAGCAGCCTCGGCACGAAGCGGCGTCCGACCTGTCCCGTCGTTCCGGTCACCAAAGTCAGCATGATGTGCTCCTCACGCGCTGTGTCGCCTGTCGTTGACGACCAGCCTCGGCGGATACGGGAACGACCGGGAGAGACCTCTTCATCAGGGGATCGGGAGTCCCTGGATAAGCCGGCCGGCCTCCCGCACCCTGGAGAGGTGAACCGAGGCGAACTAGCCGACTTCCTGCGCCGCGCCCGCGCCCGCCTGGACCCCTCCGACGTGGGCCTCACCGCCGGCGCCCGCCGCCGTACGCCGGGGCTGCGCCGCGAGGAGGTGGCCCAGCTGGCCGGCATGTCCGTGGACTACTACACGCGGATGGAACAGTCCCGGGGCCCGAGCCCGTCCCGCCAGATGCTCACCGCGCTGGCCCGCGCCCTGCGCCTGACGGAGGACGAACGCGACCACCTCTTCCACCTCACCGGTGAACAGCCGCCGCGCCGGGAGGCGACCAGCACGCACGTGCGCCCGGGCCTGCTCCTGGTGCTGGACCGGCTGGACGACACCCCGGCGATGGTGGTGACCGACTGCGGCGAGGTCCTGGCCCAGAACGCGCTGTCACGGGCGTTGAGCGGAGACGTCCTCGCCCGCCCGCCCCAAGGACGCAACATGATCCGCCGATTCTTCCTGGACCCGGCGGCCCAGGAACTGTTCCCGCCCGAGGACCGCCCCGAGCGCGCCCGCGAGCAGGTCGCCGGCCTGCGAGCGGTGGCCGCGGCCCGCCCCACGGACCCCGAACCCTCCTCCCTCGTCGCCGAACTACGCGCCGCGAGCGAGGAGTTCGCCCGCCTCTGGGACGAACATGAGGTCGCCGTACGCCGCGCCGCCACGAAACGCTTCCGGCACCCTGCGATCGGCATCCTCGAACTCGACTGCGAGGTCCTGGTCAACTCCGACCACAGCCAACAGCTCGTCATTCACACGGCCCGTCCGGGCACGGAGTCGTACCAGCGTTTGCAGTTGCTGCGGGTGGTGGGCTTGCAGGACCTGTCGCCGACGAGCTCCTGAACGCGTGCGCGCCTTTCACGTTCGCTCCCTGCCCACCGCACAGCGCCCACGATCCCGAACTCCGCGCCATCTGGCGCCGACAGCGGCGCAACGTCTGCCACTGGCACAGGCAGACGGACGACCACCCCTACTACCGAGCGCTCAGGCCCCTGCCTGACGGCCACGCTGAGCAGCTGGCCGAGGCTATCGACACTCAGAACTCGAACTCGACGTAGTCGATGTCGGTGAAGTCGACGTGCAGTCCCTGCGCGCGGCGGCCGCGGTCCTTGAAGTAGACCTCCTGGAGGCCCTCCGCCGCGATGGCGCGCAGTTGGTCCTCGCCGGCGCCCGCGGCACGGGCGGTGAATAGACGGGCGGCGTAGTCGGGGGGAAGGGCCTGGGTGACGAGGCGGACGCGGGCGTCGTCGGTGGAGCCCGGGGCGGCCGTGAAGCCAAAGCGGGCGCGGGTCTCGATCACGATGCCGCCGGTGGTGGCCGCGTGGCGGCGGGCGCGTTCACGGACGCGGGGCTGCCACCGTCTGCGGACCTCGTCCTCGAGGCGGCCGGCCAGGTCCTTGCGGGGACGTTTGATCTCGCCTGTGAGGTAGCGCTCGACGGTGCGCTGCGAGACGCCCAGCAGGGCGGCGACGGCCCTGGTGCCCTTCTCCTGCTTCACCAGGAACCGCATCTGGGCCTGCGCCGACTTGGGCACGGGCCGTGTGAGGGTCTTCGCCGTGGCCTTGTCGAGGCCGTCGCCGAGCATGCCCACCGGACTCTCCTACTCTCCGTCGAGTGCGGCGTCGCCGCCCTTGATGTGGCGGGCGGGGTTGTGGCCGTCCTCGAGCAACTCCACGGCCCACATGAGGGATTGGGTGCCCTCGTGCTTGACCATCCCGGGCGACACCCCGAGCCGGAAACCGCCGGGCAGCGGCTTGCCCTCGGGCGTGCGCGGCAGGAAGTCCAGCGGGCCGGGGCCGTCGGACAGGTACACGGCGCAGTCGGAGAGCACCGCCACCGGGAAGAGGCCCACCGCCGCGAACCTGACCATCTTGCGGTGCATGTTGACGCGCGCGGTGGCGATGACGGCGGCGCGGATGTCGGGGCGCCACGTGGGCCGGTCGAGGGCGGGCCAGCGCTCCCCCGGGCGGTAGCCGGTGCCCTGAGGGCGTTCGCGGAGCTTGCCGATGCCGCCCTTGACGGTGGCCTTGACGGCCGAGAGGAGGCCGGCGCGGGCCGGGTCGGCCTCCTTGTGGTGTTCCATCGCGGCGAGGAATTCGGCCTCCGGCATGCCGGAGACGACGCCGAGTTCGGCCATGGTGGTCATGTAGGCGTCGCGCAGGCGGCCGTACCAGGCGTCGAGGTAGGCGCCGTGCTCGGGGCGGACGTACGCCTCGGTCGGGCGCACGTCCTGGCCGAGTTCGACCGCGTACGCCACGGTGGGGGTGGCATACCAGGCGGGGCCCCCGGGGCGGGTCCCGTCGGGGGTGAACGGGTTCGGCAGGCGCGGGTCGACGTCGATGTGCGAGAGGTCGACGAGCCAGGACCCGGGCAGCGCCTTGTCGAACTCCGGGGCGCGGACGTGGACGGCGGCGCCGAGGCCCACGTTCAGGCGGTTCGCGGCGGCGGCGAACGCCATGTTGACGTCGATCCCGACGGCGTACTTCCGGGCGCACTCGTCGTCGGTGAGCAGTTGCGGGTCCCGGGTCCACTCGAAGGCCTCCTCGTCGAGGACTTCTTCCGGGGTGCGGCGGTGCCCGCGCGCGAACAGCGAGGCCACGACGGGGTGTTCGTCGGGGGCCTCGGGAGGTGCCGGGTCCACGGGCTGCGCGAGGGCACCGGGGTTCGGAGCCGGGACCCAGGAGCCGGTGGCCTGGTCCTTGACGGCGCGGGTCGGCGGGCGCAGGGCGGTCATCAGTTCCAGACCGCTCACGGCGGTGGAGCCGCGCGGGGTGATGACGCGGTGCGCGTAGTCCGCGAGCAGTTGGGCGAGCTCGGGGGGCGGCAGGTGCTCGACGTCGCCCCAGGAGCGGCTGTCGAGGGCGCCCCACGGCAGGACGGCGAGTTGTACGCACTGACGCCTGCCGTCCTGCGCCGGGCGGTACACGCGGGCCCAGGGGCCGAACCCGCGGCGGGTGAGCTGCCACTTGGCGCGGGCGATCTGCCGGACGACCTTGTGGTCGGCGGGCAGGCGCAGGGCCCTGCGGTCCTCCAGGACGGTGGGCAGGCCGAGGCGTTCGGCGGCCGGGGCGGTGAGGACGATCAGCGGGTCCGCGTCCTTGCCGTTGCGGTGCAGGCGCGGCGCACCGAGCCTCGCTTCGGTGAGCGTCCACGCGACGAGCGAGGGGACATCGGTCGCCGGGCAGGGCAGCACGAGGCCGCCGGCGCA
>NZ_JARAVO010000134.1:0-24770 GCF_033792805.1 Streptomyces sp. PA03-1a | reverse complement strand
CGCCCCTTTCCTCCCACTCGGCCCCGCGACGCCGCCCCACCAGGGCCCGTCGCGCAGCGCCCGGTCATCGCCGGCGTGCCGGGTCCTCACCCTGCGGACACCACACCATGACGCTCCAGCTTCCCGTGATCGACCTCTCCGCCGCGGACCGCGGCCCCCAGGCGCGCGCCCGGCTCCACCGCGAACTGCACTCCGCCGCCCACGAGGTCGGCTTCTTCCAGCTCACCGGTCACGGCGTGACCGCCGAGGAGACCGCCTCCCTGATGCGGGCGATCCGCGCGTTCTTCGCCCTGCCCGAGGCCGACCGGCTCGCCATCGGCAACCTGAACTCCCCGCACTTCCGCGGCTACACCCGCACCGGCGACGAGCGCACCGGCGGCAGCCAGGACTGGCGCGACCAGCTCGACATCGGCGCCGAGCGCCCGCAGCACGTCCCGGCCGCCGGCGAGCCCCCGTACTGGTGGCTGGAGGGCCCCAACCAGTGGCCCGCCGACCTGCCCGAGCTCCGCGAACTCTCCCTGGCCTGGATCGACCGGCTCAGCCGCGTCGCCCACCGGCTGCTGCACGAACTGCTCGCCGCCATCGGCGCCCCCGAGGACTTCTACGACGAGGCCTTCGCCAACGAGCCGCACCTGCACCTGAAGCTGGTGCGCTACCCCGGCACCGCCCCCACCGGCGGCGACCAGGGCGTCGGCGCGCACAAGGACTACGGCTTCCTCACCCTGCTGCTCCAGGACGAGGTCGGCGGCCTGCAGGTGGAACGCTCCGACGGCCGCTTCCACGACGTGCCGCCGCTGCCCGGCGCCTTCGTCGTCAACCTGGGCGAGCTGCTCGAGGTCGCCACCGACGGCTACCTCAAGGCCACCAATCACCGCGTGGTCAGCCCGGCCGGCGCCCGCGAGCGCTACTCCGTGCCCTTCTTCTACAACCCCCGCCTCGACGCGCGCGTGGCCCCGCTGCCGTTCGAGCACGCCCACCGCGCGCCCGGCGCCACCCGGGACCCGGCCAACCCGCTCTTCTCCGAGTACGGCCGCAACGAGCTCAAGGGCTGGCTCCGCGCCCACCCCGAGGTCGCCCGCAAGCACCATCCGGAGCTCGTCGCGGCGGCGGCCGTGCCCACCGGCTGAGACGCGCGGCCCGCGCCGCCCGCGGTTACCGTGCCTGCATGGACACGGCTCCGGCCGAGGACGGCACACTGCGGATCGGCGCACCGCCACGCTGGCTGCGCGTGCTCCCGGTCGCCCTGCTCGGCGTGCTGATCCTGGCCCAGGGGGTCACCCCCGGCGACGTCGAGCTCGGCGCCTACTACGCGGCGGTGGCCCCGCTCGCCGCACTCACCTACGGGGTGGCGGGCACCGCGGTCCTGGCCGCGGCCGTCGTGGTCGTCATGGAGCTCCCCGTGGTGGGCTCGGGGACGATCGTCGGCGCCGAACTGGGTGCCGTCGTCCTCATCGGCGCCCTCAGCGTGGTCATCGCCGCGGTGCAGCAGCGGTTCCGGGGCCGCCTGGTGCTGGCCCGGTCGGTGGCCGAGGCGGCGCAGCTCGCCGTCCTCGCCCCGGTGCCCGGCACCGTGGGGGAGGTGCGCTGCGCCGCCCTGTACCGGGCCGCGCAGCGCGGCACCCTGGTGGGCGGCGACCTGTACGACGTGCGGACCGGGCCCTACGGTGTACGGGCGCTGGTCGCCGACGTCCAAGGGCACGGTCTCGCCGCGGTCGGCACGGTCGCGGGGCTGCTCGGCGCCTTCCGCGAGGCCGTGCTCGACCAGCGGGAGCTGCGCGGTGTGGCGGGGCGCCTGGAACGGCGGCTCTCCCTGGACGCCGCCGGGAACAGCGAGTTGTTCGCCACCGTCCTGCTGCTGGAGTTCCCCGACGACGGGTCATGGGTACGGCTGGTCTGTCAGGGGCATCCGCCCGCACTGCTGCTGCGCGGCCGCGAGGTGCGGGAGCTGGAGTGCGATCCCGGTCCCCCGCTCGGGGCCGGACCGCCAGGACAGGCACCGGCCCTGCCGTCGGTGGTGACCCTGCAGCCGGGGGACGTGATCCTCGCGTACACCGACGGCGTCACCGAGGCGCGCGACGCCTCGGGCACCTTCTACCCGCTCGCCGAACGCCTCGCCGCCCGGCTGGCGGAGGGCGCCGGCCTCTCCCCGGAGGCGGTCGTCGACGCGGTCTGGGAGGACCTGCACCGGTACGCGGGCGCGGTGGGCGACGACGTCGCCCTGCTGGCGCTGGCGCCCCGCTGACGCGGGCGGAGCGTCAGCCCTTGCTCTTCGCGGCGCGCAGCGGGGGGCGGCCCTGCAGCCGGGCGGCCTCGGTGCGGATCTCCGGGAGCTTGGCGTACAGCTCCTTGCCGGGACAGTCGGTCATGTAGGCGTCGCGGTGGCCCGCGATGACGTGGAAGACCGCCTGCTTGCCCTTCTTGAAGCGGCTCTTGCTGCTGCTGGACACCAGGGTGACCTCGCCCCGGGGATCGATGTCGGACAGCCCGAGCTTCCAGGCGGCGATCCGGGCGATCGCCTCGGTCATCGCCTGCGGCACGCTGCCCTTGGCGTCGTAGGTGCCGATCGCGGCGATGCCCATGGTGTCCTTGTTGAAGCCGATCGAGTGGGCCCCCGTGACGGGGCGGTCGGAGCCGCCGGCGCGCCCCTCGTAGATCGTGCCGCACTTGTCGACGAAGAAGTTGTAGGCGACGTCGTCCCAGTGGCGGCTCTGGATGTGGCCGGAGTAGATGTCGCGGATGATCCGGGGTACGTCCGCGCACTTGTAGTCGTTGCCGCTGTCGGTGTGGTGCAGGAACACCGCCTTGACCGTGGTGCTGTAGTGCGGGGGCTCGGTGCGCAGCGACTCGTCGGCCCCCCAGCTCTTGCGCGGGACGATGGCGGGCTCGTGGGCCGGGTAGAGCGGGACGCGTTGCAGCCTGGCCCGGGCGGCCAGGTCGGGGAAGGGCATGAGCTGCGGGCTCGGCGCGGGGCGGGCGTGGACCGAGGGAGGGTCGGTGTGGATGATCGCGCTGTGCACGCCGAGGGCGGCCACGGCGACGACACCGGCCGTCCCCGCGGCGGTCGCCCAGACACGTGCCGCACGCCGCGGACGTCCGGCCGCGCGGCGGCGCGCGTGCTTGGCCGCACGGTGTGAACCCATGAAATGAACATCAGCTCATATGACCGGATCGCGTGGAGAGGACACGCCGGGCGGCCCGGGGACCTCACCCGGATGCCCTCCCCACCTCGGCCGGCCCGCTGCCGCGGGTACCTCCCGCGGCGCGGGTACGGTGCGCGGGTACGGTGTGCTACTCAGGTACGGCCCGTCCGAGCCGACCTTGCCCGGTGCGGCGTTGGCCCCGCCCAGGTCGAGGACGTACACGCGCAGGTTGCCCTTGCCGGGCGCGTCGACCGACAGGCTCCCGCCGCTCACGGTCCTCACCGCGCCGGTCACCGCGTCCTTGTACGTGCCCATGCGGGGGCTCCTCGGGCGAGGGCCGCCGGGGGCGGCGGCCGGTGCGGGTGAGGCAGGCCCTCGCGCGCGCCACGAAAGGAACAGCCGTGAGTTCCCTGCAAGTTGCTGCAAAAATCTTCATGAGGTTACTGGGACATGACAGGGCGGTAAAGAGGTCCCGCAGTGGGGGGCTCAGTAGTAGTCGCGCATCAGCTCGGTGGCCCAGGCGGGCTGGAACGCGGTGTCCAGCGGTCCGAACTCGGCCATCCACGGCTTGAGGTCGAGCACCGGCGTCCCGTCCACGGCGTCCAGCCCCGCGACGTGGACATCCAGCCCGTCGACGCGCAAGATCTTGCAACGCGACACACCCAGGCGGTTGGGCCGGTTCTTGCCGCGCTGGGCGAAGATGCCGATCAGTGGCCACCCGGTGTTCCCGCGCGGATGGCGTGCGCCGGTCTCCACCCGCTCCTCGGGGACCCGGTCGAAGTGGAAGACGACCTCCAGGTGGGAGAAGGTGTCCAGGCCGTACAGCGCCTCCGGGCCGAACTGCTCTCCGTCCAGCCGGATCACCGCCTCGACGCCGGCCCAGTCGTCGTCCTCGACCGGCACGCGGCCGCCGGTCACCCATCCCACCGGCCGTACCTCGATCGCCGTCATGTGCGCTCCTCCGCTTCCGCCGACGCGTTTCTAGCTGGTCACTATGTGAGACATGGGTATCACTTGGTGGACTCCGCTGGCTAGCGTGGAGGTCATGACGCGGGAATGGGACGCCACCACGTACGACAGCCTGCCGCTGCCCCACGTGCAGTGGGGCCGCGGGACCCTGGACCGCCTCGCGCCGCGCGGCGACGAGCGGGTGCTCGACCTCGGCTGCGGCACCGGACGCGACACGGAGGCGCTGCTCGACCTGCTCCCGCACGGCCGCGTCGTCGCCCTCGACGGCTCGCTACGCATGCTGGAGCAGCTCCGACGGCGCCTCGCCGGACGCCTGGACCGCGTCGAGGTCGTGCACGCCGACATCACCGGCCCGCTCCCCGTCACCGGCACGGTGGACGCCGTCACCAGCGTCGCCACCTTCCACTGGATCCCCGACCACGCCGCGCTCTTCCGCCGGGTCGCACGCGTCCTGCGCCCCGGCGGACGCCTCGTCGCCGAATGCGGCGGACTCGGCAACATCGCCGGCGTTTCGGCCGCCGTCGACGACGTCCTCGGCCCGCAGCCCGCCGTCTGGAACTTCGCGGGCGTCGAGGAGACCGAACGCCGCCTGCGGGACGCCGGTTTCACCGACGTCCAGGTCGCCCTCGTCCCCGACCCCGCCCGTCTCGAACCGGGCGCGCAACTGCTCGCGTACCTGGCCGTCGTCGTCCTCGGCGGACAGCTGGAACGCCTCCCCGGCGCGGAGCACGAGGCCTTCGTCCGCGCCGTGGCCGCGCGCCTGCCGGAGCCCGTCGTGGACTACGTCCGCCTGACGATCTCCGCGACGCGCGGCCCCGGGGGCACACGGGCGTGATCGGCGTGCCCGCCGGGTCCGTCACCGTCACAGTCGCCACGTGATGCGCAGTTCCGTCAGGTACCGCTTGACGACGCGGCCGCCGTAGCGGCCGTCGGCCAGCGCCCGGATGCAGGCGAGCAGGCCCTCCCGCCGCGCCGCGGGAAGGGCGCGGTGGTTGGAGTAGCTGAGCAGCAGGTCGAGGTACTCGGCCGTGGTGTACGGCAGTTCGCGCTCGTAGCGGTGGAAGACGGCCGGCCCGAAGCGCCCGGAGCGGTCCGTCTCCTCGCTGTCGGTGGGGACCAGGGCCGCCGCGCGCGGCCGCAGCCCCGGGGGCGTCGCCGGGTCGAAGCGCTCGTAGCACTCCTGCACGTCCGCGAAGAAGGCCCAGGTGCCGCCGTCCACGTGATGGGTGGCGATGACGGCCAGCACCCCGCCGGGCCGCAGCGCGTCGGCGCACTTGACGACCGCCACGGCGGGGTCGATCCAGTGGAACGCCGTGGCCGAGACGACCGCGTCGAACGGCTCCTCCGGGAGTGGCCAGTCCTCGAAGGCGGAGACGACCACCTCGACGCCCGGGAACCCGGCCAGCCTGCGCCGGGCGACCGCCGCCATCGACGGGCCCAGCTCGACGGCCGTGACGCGGAAGCCGCGCTCCGCGAGCGGCACGGTGGCCTGTCCGGTCCCGCAGCCGATCTCCAGCACGCGCGCGCCGGGGCCGAGCCCCGCCACCGCGGCCAGATCGTCGAAGAGCACGCCGGGATACCCCGGGCGGACCCGGTCATACAGCTCGGCGTCCTCGTCGAAGACGCCCCTCAGCGAAGTCGGGTCGGTCACCCGTCGAGACTAGGGCCCGGCGCCAGGCCGTGTCGTCACAGTCCCTCCCGCAGCCTTCGGCCGGGGGGTGGGGGAGCTGCTTCGACGACCAGGCCTAGTCGGGCGGCAGCGGAACGGCGGGACCCTGCGGCGACGGGAGGAGCACGTTCCGGACGTAGTCCTCGACCGCCGCGTCGAGACCCACGTCACGCTGCGCCCGCTCGGACATCAACCAGCGGTGCTCGAGCAGCTCGTGGTAGATCTGCGCGGTGTCCAGGGAGCCCCGCAGCTCGCGCGGCACGGCGCGGACCGTCGGCCGGAAGACGTCGCGGACCCAGCGGTGGGCCAGCACTTCGGGGCGGGCGCCCAGCGGGTCGCCGGGGGCGTAGTCCTCCTGGCCGGCCATCCACGTCTCGAGGTCGTTGAGGAGGCTGCGGGCCTGGTTCTCCTCGGCGTCCAGGCCGGTGAGGCGGAGCAGCTGCCGCTGGTGGTGGCCGGCGTCCACGACCTTGGGCAGGAACGTGACGTCGTCACCGTCGGGCGACCGCTGGATCTGCATCTCCGCGACGTCGAAGCCGAGGTCGTTCAGCCGCCGGATGCGCCGGTCGATGTAGTGCCGCTTGGCCACCGGGTACACCGACTCGCGGGTGAGCTCGTGCCACAGCTCGTCGTAGCGGTCGGCGATGGCCTGCCCGAAGGTGACCGGGTCCACGGACGGGTGCAGCGAGCCGCCCGCCTCCAGGTCCAGCAGCTCGCCGGCGATGTTCACCCGGGCCACCTCGATGTCGTACTCCCGCTGGCCGCGCGAGAGGCTGGGCTGGATCTGCCCGGTCTCGGCGTCCACCAGGTAGGCGGCGTAGGCGCCCGCGTCACGCCGGAAGAGGGTGTTCGACAGCGAGCAGTCGCCCCAGGCGAAGCCCGCCAGGTGCAGCCGGACCAGCAGCACGGCGAGTGCGTCCAGCAGCCGGTTGACCGTGCCCGGGCGCATCGTCGTCTCGAACATCGAGCGGTACGGCTGCGAGCCGCCCAGGTGGCGGGTGATCAGCACCGGCTCCAGCGGTTCGCCGCGGTCGTCGGTGCGGCCGGTGACGACGGCGAGGGCGTCGACCGCGGGTATGCCCATGCGGTCCAGGTCGCGCAGCAGCCCGTACTCGCGGACGGCCGCCCACTCGCCGACCTCCTTGACCGCCACCACCTCGTCGCCGGCCAGGGCGAACCGGACGACGTGCCGCGAGATGCCGCGCGGCAGCGCCACCAGGTACTCCTCCGGCCACTCCTCCAGCGGCACGTTCCACGGCAGGTCGAGGAGGGTCGCGGGATGGTCCGGGGAGGTCGCGGTGATCTGCAGGTCCATGGCGCCCAGTCTGCGGCAACGGGGTGATCGCGCGGGACACCGGGGCGGCGCATACGCTGCGGGGCATGAGGCAACGGCTTGTGGTCATCGGCGGGGACGCCGCGGGCATGTCGGCGGCGTCGCAGGCGCGCAGGAGGAAGGGGCCCGACGAACTGGAGGTCGTCGCCTTCGAACGCGGGCGCCGCACCTCCTACTCCGCCTGCGGCATCCCGTACTGGATCGCCGGGGACGCCACCGGCCCCGACAAGCTGATCGCCCGCACGCCCGAGAAGCACCGGGCCCACGACATCGACGTGCGGCTCGGCACCGAGGTCGTCGAGATCGACCGGGACCGCGGCCGGGTGCGCACCCGGGACGTCTTCGAGGCGGAGGGATGGACGGAGTACGACCAGCTCGTCATCGCCACCGGCGCCGTGCCCAAGCGCCCCCCGATCCCCGGGATCGACGCCGGGGGCGTGCACGGCGTGCAGATCCTCGACGACGGCGAGGACATCCTGGACGCCCTCGACAACAGGCCCGTCAGTACCGCCGTCGTGGTCGGCGGCGGCTACATCGGCGTGGAGATGGCCGAGGCCATGCTGCGGCGCGGTCTCCGGGTCACCCTCGTCGAAGCCTCCGAGCAGCCCATGGCGACCCTCGACCCGGACATGGGTCGGCTCGTGCGGGAGGCCATGGAGGGCCTCGGCATCACCGTCGTCACCGGAGCCCCGGTGCGCGAGGTGCTCACCGGGGCGGACGGCCGGGTCCGCGCGGTGGCCACCGACCAGGGCGAGTACCCGGCGGACGTGGTCGTGCTCGGGCTCGGCGTCGCCCCCAACACCGGCCTCGCCCGCGACGCGGGGCTGCCGCTGGGTGCGCATGGCGGGCTGCTCACCGACCGTGCGATGCGTGTGCGCGGGGAGGAGGCGGTCTGGGCGGGCGGGGACTGCGTGGAGGTCCTCAACCTGGTCTCCGGCGGGATGCAGCACATCGCGCTGGGCACCCACGCCAACAAGCAGGGCCGGGTCATCGGCACCAACATCGGCGGCGGCTACGCCACCTTCCCGGGCGTCGTGGGCACGGCCGTCAGCAAGGTCTGCTCCCTGGAGATCGCCCGTACGGGACTGAAGGAGTCCCAGGCCCGCGCCGCCGGGCTGCAGTACGTCACCGCGGTCATCGAGTCCACCAGCAGGGCCGGCTACTACCCCGGCGCCGCGCCGATGACGGTCAAGGCCATCGCGGAGCGGCACACCGGACGGCTGCTCGGACTGCAGATCGTCGGCCGCGAGGGCGCGGCCAAGCGCGTGGACATCGGTGCCGTGGCGCTCACCGCGGGCATGACCGCCGAGCAGATGACCGGGCTCGACCTGGGCTACGCCCCGCCGTTCTCCCCGGTGTGGGACCCGGTCCTGATCGCCGCGCGCAAGGTCGACGGGAAGGTCCGCGCGGACGGCCCGGACGCCTGAGCTGCGACCGGGGGCGGCGCTCAGGCGGGCCGTACGGCCAGCTTCTCCAGGCCCTCCAGCAGGCTGGGGAGTTCCGGCCCCCGGCCGACCGGCAGCACCTCGCCGGGCTCCTCGTCGAGCAGCACGAAGGCGATGTCGTCGGTGCGGGCCACCAGGCTCCAGCCCTCGCCGTCCACACGCAGGGTGCGTACGCCCTCGCCCGCCGCGGTCGAGCGTATGCGGCCGGGCGGCGGGGGCGTACGGAGATACTCCTGGGCGGCCTCCAGCGCGCGCCGCACCCCGGGGTGGATGCCGTCGGCGGCGGGAGCCGTGGCAGCCGTGGCCCCTGTTCCTTCACCCGACTCGTTCTCCGTGGGCTCCTTCTCCGTGCCGTCGGGCGCGGAGTTTGTGACGGTCGCGGCGGATGTGTCCGAGCTGCTGGAGCTGTCGGTGCCGTCCGGGGAGTCGGGCTCGTCCCCGGCGTCGAGCTGTTCCCGCCAGATCCGCCACTGGAGGGCTATCTCGTCGGCCCCCAGGCGTCGCTGCGCCGGCCCCCACGTCCCGGTGTCGGGCGGTGAGAGCGGCGGGCCGTCCTCGGCCTCGGGCGGATCGTGCGGAGCGGGCACGCCGGGCGCGGCCACCGCGACCGGCAGCGGCCATCCGGGCAGCGCGGCGACGACCGAGCGCTCGTCGGGGGAGAGGTCGTACTCCAGCCCGCAGTCCCACGCGGCGAGGGCGCACGCGACCAGCGCGGTGTCGCTGATCGCGACCGTCCACCGGGCGCCCGTCCCGTCCTGGCCGAAGACGAGGCCGTAGCCGTCGTCCGCCGGTTCCAGCCCGAGCTCGGCGCACGCGGCCGGATAGTCGTCGGCCAGGACGCCCGGGAACTGCGCGGGCGTCAGCATCGCCGCGGTGAGCACGAACAGCGCGTCGTCGTCCGTCGCGGACACGGGGCATCCCCTCTCCAGTGAGTTCTCAGTGGTGGGCGCACCCTAACCACCCGGTAACACCCGCGTCGAGACCGGGGCGTGCCCTGTGGAAAACCGTTCGGTGGCCGGATCGCCGGCCCCTACGCTGACGCCATGGCCAACTCCCTTGCCCACCAGGGCGGCCGCCCGTGAGGAAACGGCGCCGACGCCTCCGCTTCGACGGGCGCGAGTTCCTCTGGACCGCGCGCATCGGGCACGCCGATCAGCCCGACGGCACCTGCCGCCGCGTCGTCTCCGTCCGCGTCACGGACGGGGCGGCTCCCGGCGGCCGTGCCCTCGCCGCCGATCTGGTGTCGGCCTCGGAGCCCGGTCCGTGGGGATACTGCGTCACCGACACCGCCCACCCGACTCCTCGCGACGTCCGCCTGCTCGTCGAGCACGCGCTGGCCGTCGGCTGGGAGCCCGGCGCGCACGGCCCCCCTCTCGTGCTCACCGCGGAGAGCGGCGACCCGGGCCTTCCGGGGTTCCGGCTGCCCGCGGGCGGGAACGCCCCTGGGTGAGAGGGGTGATGCGGATGGCCACCTGGCTCCGGAGGTTCACCGCGGCGCGGACGCCGGGGAGGCCCGCGAAGCCCCCGCCGACGCCCGGGGCGGAGCCCTCACGCCGGGCATCACGCGAGCGCAACCTCTTCGAGGCGGCCGCCGCCCATGTCGCGGCCTCCGTCGAGGGGGACGAGGAGGCGCTCGAGGCCGCTGCGGCGCGCGTCGCGCCGGAGGCGCTGATGTTCGGGATCGGTGAACTCGCACGGCGTGCCGTCGCGGTGCTCGCCCAGGAGCGTGGCGTACCGCCGCGGGCGGTCGCCCGGTCGCTGCTCGGCCTCCCCGAAGCGTGAGGCGTCCGCCGCCCTACCGGGCCCGGGCCGTCACAAGCGGCCTTCCACGGCCGGGGTGACCGCGGTCTCCCGCGGACCGTACCCGGGGAGGAAGAGCCGCATGGAGCAGGGGTCCTCGGCCGCCACGCCGACCTCGACGCCCCAGTAGGCGCTCAGCCGGCCGGCGACGTCGACCAGCCGCCGCCGTTCCTCGGGCGAGTAGGCGGGGAAGCGCACCCAGCCGCGGTCGGAGACGGCGCGGCCGAGGTCGTTGAAGAGCGTGGTCCGCGCGCGCTGTTCCTCCTCGTCCGTCAGTGGGGTCGGGTCCCCCTCGCGGGGTACCAGCCGGACGTTGTACAGCTCTCGGGTCACGCGCGGCCTCGCAGTTCTCCTCGGTCGGACGTGCCGCAGGCTACCGTCCCCGCCGCGCCGGCCGGACCCGCCGGGGCCGCACTCAGGACCCCAGGGCGTCCAGGGTGCTGCGCAGCCGGCCGAGCTCCGCCCGCGTGGTGACCGGTGCGATCGTCAGGAAGCCCCGCCGGAACCGGTCGTCGAGCTCCTCCGCCCCCAGCGGGCGGTCGCCGTCGTGGAAGAAGCTCGTGGGTTCCTCCAGGACGGCGAGCCGGCGACGCAGCACCGCGCTGTGCAGGGAGGGGTCGTCGAGATGGCGCAGGAGGGCGAGGAACGTGAACCAGCGGTTCTCGTCGGGGATGTCGGCGGCGTCCGGCTCCGCGAGCCGCCGGCGCAGCTCGGCGCAGCCCTCGGTGGTAGCGGCGATGCCCTTGCGCAGCTCATAGCCATCCGCTGGACCGGGACACCCGGGACCGGCCCCGCGCTCGTCTATGTGCACGGGCTGGGCGCGGCCTCTCCGTCTACTTCGCCCACATAGCGGCGGATCCGGCCCTCACCGGGCGGCGTTCCCTCCTCGCCGACCTGCCGGGCCACGGCATCAGCGACCGGCCCGCCGCCTTCGGCTACACGCTGGAGGAGCACGCGGACGCGCTCGCCGCGGCACTCGACGCCGTCGCGACGGGCCGGCCGGGGTGGTCGGCCACAGCATGGGAGGCACCGTGGCGATCGTCCTCGCCGCGCGCCGGCCCGATCTGGTGGCGCGCCTGGTGCTGGCGGAGGCGAACCTCGACGCGCGTCCGCGCGCGACGGCGGGCAGCAGCGGCATCGCGGCCTTCACCGAGGAGGAGCTCGTCCATGGCGGAGGCTTCGCCCGCGTCCTATGGCGGGTCGGCCCGCACTGGGTCGCCGCGATGCGCCTGGCCGACCGCGTCGCCCTGCACCGCACCGCCTCGCCACTGCTGCGGGGAGCGATCCGGTCATGCGTGAACTGCTGTTCTCGTCGCCCGTTCCGCGCACCTTCCTGCAGGGTGAGCCGAGCGGTGACCTGAGCGGCCGGGCGGGGCTGGAGGCCGCCGGGGTGTCCGTCGTGATGGTCCCCGGCGCCGGTCACACCATCATGTTCGACAACGCCTACGCCTTCGTCGAGGCCAGCGCCAGGAACCGCTCGTCGGTGTCGGTGTAGGAGGTCAGGGTCCACCCCGAGGACTCCAGCAACGGCCTTAGGGTGGGCTCGGCGCGCAGGTCGTCCGGGGTCAGCTCGCGGCCCTGCCGGGCGGCCAGCGCCGCCCGTCCGATCGGGTGGAAGAGCGCCAGCCGGCCGCCGGGCCGGGTGACCCGGGCCAGCTCCCGCAGACAGGCCCGGGGGTCCGGCAGGTGCCCGATCAGCCCCGCGGCGAAGACGGCGTCCAGTGTGGCGTCGCGCAGCGGCAGCTGGGCGCAGTCGGCCAGCAGCAGGGCGCCGTGCTCCCGGCGCCCGGCCCGTACCGCCGCGGCCAGCATCTCGGGCGTCAGATCGGCGCCCAGGACCGTCCCGGACGCCCCCACGGCCGCGCGCAGGAAGGGCATCGCCCGGGCCGTGCCGCACCCCGCGTCGAGGACCGTCTGGCCCTCCCGCAGGCCCAGTTCGGCGACACCGGAACGGTAGACGGGGGCGTCGTCGGGGTAGCGGGTCTCCCAGTCGGCGGCGCGGGCGGCGAAGAACGCGCGGATCTGCGCGGGGTCGGTGTGCACGACGGTCCACCTCCGGTTCGGGGCGCGCGCCGGGGCGCACGGGACGCGGGGCATCATGGTCGCATGATCCCGTTCCGTTCCGTCGCCCTCTTCGTGCTGGCCGCGCTGCTGGAGATCGGCGGCGCCTGGCTGGTCTGGCAGGGGCTGCGCGAGCACCGCGGATGGGCGTGGATCGGGGCCGGGGTCATCGCCCTGGGCCTGTACGGGTGCGTCGCCACCCTCCAGCCGGACGCCGAGTTCGGCCGCATCCTCGCCGCCTACGGCGGGGTGTTCATCGCGGGCTCGCTCGCCTGGGGGATGGTGGCGGACGGCTACCGGCCCGACCGCTACGACGTGGTGGGCGCGCTGGTGTGCCTGGCGGGCGTGGGGATCATCATGTACGGGCCACGCAGCGGCTGAAACACGCTTCCCGCGTACAGGTTCGTGCCGCACGCGATCGCCGGGGGCCGCATCCGGAAAGCACGCGGTCAAATAAGGCAGGGTTCCGTCATGGCCCGAGCGTGCGACCACCCCCGCACTAGCGTCCCGGGGCCATGGGACACATCGACCACGCCGCCTTCGGCTGGCTGACCCCGCTGCTCTCGTACGCCATGGCGTGCGTCGGCGCGGCGCTCGGACTGCGCTGCACCGTACGGGCCCTGGCCGCGACCGGCCGCTCCCGGCGCAACTGGCTGATCACCGCCGCGAGCGCCCTCGGCACCGGGATCTGGACGATGCACTTCGTCGCCATGCTCGGCTTCCGCGTCACCGGCACCGAGATCCGCTACAACGTCCCCCTGACCGTCCTCAGCCTCGCCGTCGCCATGGTCGTCGTCGGCCTCGGCGTCTTCGCCGTCGGGTACGGCCACGGCCGCTTCCGGGCCCTCGCGATCGGCGGCCTCACCACGGGTGTCGGTGTGGCCAGCATGCACTACCTGGGCATGGCCGCCGTACGCCTTCATGGCGCGGTGTCCTACGAACCGTGGCTCGTGGCGCTGTCGGTCGCCATCGCCTGGGCCGCCGCGACCGCCGCGCTGTGGGCCGCGCTCACCATCCACCGGCCCGTGGTCGTCGCCGGCGCCTCCCTGGTGATGGGCGCGGCGGTCAGCAGCATGCACTACACCGGGATGCTCGCCGTGCACGTCCGAGTCCGGCCCTCGGCGGAGGTGCTGACCGGCTCCGGCGCGACAGCGTTCCTGTTCCCCCTCATCGTCGGCCTCGGCTCCTACCTCTTCCTCACCTCCGCCTTCGTCGCGCTCTCCCCGACGGCGAGGGAACACATCGCCTCCGCGACCGCCCAGCGCATCGGCGAGGGTGCCCTGTGACGCCGCCACGGGGCCGCAGAGCGCACGCGGGACTCCCCGCGGACGAGGAACCGTCCTCCCGCGCCACCGACGGCGGACGGAGCGGCGGGGCGGCGGACCGGCTGAGCCTGCGCCCGAGGACCGTGCGCGCGAAGATCGTGTCGCTCCTCATGGTGCCCGTCGTGTCCCTTATGGCGCTGTGGGCCTTCGCCGCTGTCACCACGGCCCAGGACGTCTCCGGTCGGCTGCGTGCCCAGCGCATTGCAGAAACGATCCGTGAGCCGGTCGCCGACACCGTGACCACCCTGCAGGCCGAACGCCGTGCCGCCGCCCGCTACCTGGCCCGGCCCACCACCGAGGCCGCCGCCGAACTGAGCAGACGCGCCACGGCCACCGACCGTGCCGCCGCCCTGCTCCAGCTGGGCGGCGGCCACACGGTCGCCGACGGCACCGGCCTGCCGGGCACCGCCGCGGTGCGCGTCCGGACCTTCGTCGGCGACCTGGAGCGCCTGCGCAGGCTGCGCCCGGGCATCACCCAGGGAGCAGCGGACTGGCGGCAGACGTACCGCGCCTACACCGACGCCGTGACCGACGGATTCGCGATCGGCGGCGCCCTTTCCGCGGGACGCGGCGAGCGTGCCGCCCTGGAGATCGGCCGTGCCGCGGAACAATTGTCCCGCGAGGACGCGCTGCTCGCCGCGGCCGCGCTCACCCGCGGCCTGCCCACGGACCGTTACCGCGACCTGAGCGGTGCCGTCACCGCCCGCCGCGCCCTGCTCGCGGGTGCCACGGCCGACCTCGGCGGTGCCGGCCGCAGCGCCTGGGTGCGGCTGGCCCGCTCCACCGCGTACACGGACCTCGAGGCCATGGAGGACGCCGTCCTCGACGCCGGACCGGGCAAGGCCGCCGTGGACGGCGCGAGCCTCGCCCCATGGGACCGGGCCACCGGACAGGTGCTGTCCGGGCTGGAGAAGTCCGCCAAGGCCGCAGCACCCGCCGACCGACCCCTCGCGCACGGCCTGTTGAGCACCTCGGGCATCGCCGTCCTGCTCGGCCTCCTCGGCGTCGTCGCCTCCCTCTTCATCTCCGTACGGATCGGCCGCGGTCTCGTCGTCGAACTCGTCGGCCTGCGCAACACCGCGCTCGAACTCGCCCGCCGCAAACTGCCGCGCGCCATGCGGCGGCTCCGCGCCGGCGAGGAGATCGACCTCGGCAAGGAGGCGCCCCTCGGCAGGCACGGCGCCGATGAGATCGGCCAGGTCGCCGAAGCCCTGGCCACCGTGCAGCGCGCCGCGCTGCGCGCCGCCGCGGAACGCGCCGAACTGGTCAACGGGGTCTCCGGCGTCTTCGTCAACCTCGCCCGCCGCAGCCAGGTCCTGGTGCACCGTCAGCTGGCGCTGCTCGACAGCATGGAACGGCGCACCGAGGATCCGGGCGAGCTGGAGGACCTGTTCAAGCTCGACCACCTCACCACCCGTATGCGGCGGCACGCCGAGGGCCTGATCATCCTCTCCGGCTCCGCTCCCGGCCGTGCCTGGAGCAAGCCCGTACCCCTCACCAACGTGGTGCGCGCCGCGGTCGCGGAGGTCGAGGACTACGCCCGCGTCGAGGTCCGCAGGCTCCCCCTCGCGGCGGTCGTCGGCTCCGCGGTCGCCGACCTCACCCACTTGATCGCCGAACTCGTCGAGAACGCGACCCAGTTCTCCCCGCCCCACACCAAGGTGCGCGTCTACGGCGAGCAGGTCGGTAACGGCTACGCCCTGGAGATCGAGGACCGTGGGCTCGGCATGGGCAAGGAGGCCATGGCCGAGGCTAACCGGCGCATCGCCCAGACCCAGGCGCTCGACCTGTTCGACAGCGACCGGCTCGGCCTGTTCGTCGTCAGCAGGCTCGCCCGGCGGCACGACGTCAGGGTCTCCCTGCGCTCCTCCCCGTACGGCGGCACCACCGCCGTCGTCCTGCTGCCCACCGCCCTGCTCGACATGAGGGCGCCCGAAGCCCGCGCCCCACGGGGCGCCGGGACGGGGGGCGCGGCGTCCGGCCCGCACGGACCCCGCCAGGGGTCCGCGGAGGTCCCGCCCCTGGTGGCGGCCTCCCCGCGCGGCGACGGCGACGGGCCGCCGCGTCCCTCCGCGCCCCGTTCCGTTCGTCCGCCGGAGCACGGGGCGTTGCCCGCGCCCGCGCCCGTATCCGTGCCCGCACCGGCCCGCGGCGCGGCGCCCGCTCCCGCGCCGGTGGGCGCCCCTGCGGGCACGCCTCCCGCCGAGGGCGGACTCCCGCGCCGCGTACGCCGTGCGAGCCTCGCCCCGCAGCTGCTGGAGCCCCGAGCACCCGAACGCGGCCCCGGGCCGCAGGACACGGGGCAGGACGTCCCGGAGCGGACCGCCGAGCAGGCGCGCTCGACGATGGCCGCGTTCCGCCGCGGCTGGATCCGCGGCGGCGGCGCCGGAGCCCGTGACACCGCCGACGGGGAACCCGGACCCGCCGGCCCGCGCCCCCTGCGGCCCGCCCCGCAGCCCGGCGGCACCCGGCCCGGCCCGGGAGGGCCGGGTCACCACGACGGTCCGGACACGACGCCCGGGGACGGCGAGCAGGACCACGCCCGCACCTCGGCCAGGGCACCCCGCGAAGGAGAGCACGGATGATCGACGCATCGAACCGGTCCGGTGAACTGGACTGGCTGCTGGACGACCTCACCGACCGGGTGGACAACGTCCGCCACGCCGTGGTGCTGTCGGGCGACGGCTTGGCCGTGGGCTCCTCCCGCGGGCTGACCCGGGAGGACGCCGAGCACCTGGCGGCCGTCGCCTCGGGCTTCCACAGCCTCGCCAAGGGCGCCGGACGCCACTTCGCGGCCGGCCAGGTCCGGCAGACCATGGTCGAACTCGACCACGGCTTCCTCTTCGTGGCGGCCGCCGGCGAGGGCTCCTGCCTCGCGGTGTTCACCGGCGCGGGCGCCGACGTCGGCCTGATCGCCTACGAGATGGCGCGCCTGGTCAAGCGCGTGGGCGAGCACCTGCACACCCCGCCGCGCCTCGGCGCCGCCGGCCCGGCCGCCGGCTGACCGGCGCACAGGTGATGAACGGCGCGCACCCGCGGAGCCCGGACGGCCACTGGTACGACGACGCGGCAGGGCCCCTGGTGCGCCCGTACGCCATGACCGGCGGCCGCACCCGGCCCGGTACGGCCGTCGCCGCCCTGGACCTCATCGCCCTGGTGCTCGCCGAACCCGGTGCCGCCGACGACCCCACGCTGGAGCCCGAGCACACCGCGCTGCTCGTGCTGTGCCGGGAAGAGCCCCTGTCGGTCGCGGAGCTGGCGGCCGACGCCGACCTGCCGGTGGGCGTCGTACGCGTCCTCCTCGGCGACCTCCTGACGCTCGGCAGCGTACGGGTGAGCAATCCCGTACCGCCGGCGCACCTACCCGACGAGCGCATCCTGCGAGAGGTGATCAATGGACTCCGGGCACTCTGAGACGCCGGTCATGGCCCTGAAGATCCTCATCGCGGGGGGCTTCGGGGTCGGCAAGACCACCATGGTGGGCGCGGTGAGCGAGATCCGGCCGCTGCGCACCGAGGAGCAACTGACCGAGGCCGGGCGTCACGTGGACGACACCGGGGGAGTGGAGCGGAAGTCCACCACCACCGTGGCGATGGACTTCGGCAGGATCACCATCAGGGCGGGTCTGTCCTTGTACCTCTTCGGCACCCCCGGCCAGGACCGCTTCTGGTTCCTGTGGGACGAGCTGTCGCAAGGTGCGCTCGGCGCTGTCGTGCTCGCCGACACCCGTCGCCTGGAGGACTGCTTCCCCGCCGTGGACTTCTTCGAGCACCGGAAGATCCCGTTCGCGGTCGCCGTCAATCGTTTCCCCGGCGCGCTGGAGCACCGCCCGGAGGACATCTCACGCGCCCTCGACCTGCAGGACGGCACCCCCGTCGTCCTCTGTGACGCACGGGACCGCGCATCGGGCAAGGAGGTGCTGATCGCCCTCGTCGAGCACGCCGGGCGGATGCACGCGGCACGTCTGCTGGAGTCGGTGCGCTGACGCTCCGTGGAGCGGCGGGGCACCTTAGCAGAACGGCGCCGCCGAAAAAGGAATTCACAGTGCATTGAGAGGCAGCCGAACCGCGTGCGTACAGGTGGCCAGACGGGGCGCACGGGCCCCGACGCCCCTACCGCGCAAGGAGTCCAGATGCACAAGCGGATCGGTGCCGCAGTCGCCGGAACGGCCGCTGCCCTCCTCCTCGTCACCGCCTGCGGCGGGTCGAACGGCTACGACCAGGCGAGCAGCGTGGCGCCGGCGGCCCAGCAACAGGACGCGGCCCAGTCGGCCACCTCGCAGCCCGGCTCCGGGACCACCTCCGGCGACTACGGGTACGACAGCGAGACCTCGGCCGACCCCTCCTCGGGCACCGACGACGGATACGCCGGCGGTACGGACGACAGCTCCGACAGCGGCAGCGCGGACGCCGCCTCCGACAAGAAGTGGCCCATCCTCTCCGTCGTCAACGACGCCAACCTGGGTGACATCCTCGTCGACTCCAAGGGCCGCACCCTGTACCGCTTCGACAAGGACACCGACTGGCCGATGGTGTCCAACTGCACCGGCGAGTGCCTCAAGAAGTGGCCGGCGGCCAAGCCCGTCACCAAGGCGCAGGCCGAGGCCGCCGGTCTCAACCCCAAGCTCGTCAGCACCTACACCCGTCCGGACGGCACCAAGCAGCTGTCGTACAACTGCTGGCCCGTCTACTGGTATACCGGTGACACCAAGCCCGGCGACACCAACGGCCACGGCGTGGGCGGCACCTGGTGGGCGATGGGCGCCAACGGCAAGAAGGCCAACGGCGGCAAGCCGATCCGCTGACCCGGGCGGGCGGCGGGCGCCCGACGCTCAGTCCGCCACACCGGACTCGGCGAGCACCTTGTCGATCCGCACCCGCACCAGGAGTTCACCGGGCACCCCATTGCGCGCCCCGAACTCCTCGGCGACGTCCTCGCCCATGTAGCGGGCGGCGAGCCGGGTGGCCCACTCCCGCAGGGGACCGGGCTCCTCGCTCACCTCAGCCCGTCCCCGCAGGACCACGTACGCGAACGGCGGCCGGTCATCGTCCACGCACAGGGCGACCCGGCCGTCGCGCGTGATGTTGCGGCCCTTGACCGTGTCCTTGCCCGTGTTGAACACGACGTCGTCGCCGTCCAGCAGGAACCAGACGGGCGCCACATGGGGCGTGCCGTCCGCCCGCGTCGTCGCCAGCTTCCCCGTACGTGTCCCGGCGGAGACGAAGGCCCGCCACTCTTCCTCGGTCATCCTGTGTCCCATGCCCCCATCCTGCCCCGGACGGCGGCGGACGGCCTCAGGACCCGCTGGAGGGGTGCGGCGGCTCGACCTCCTGGTAGAGCGGCACGTCCACCCGACCGCGTCGCAGCAGCCGGCGCCAGAGCACCGGGTCGTACTCCTGCGGCGTGGTGGTGGCGAGGAAGTCCTCCAGTACGTCGACGAAACGCCCGGGCGCGTCATGGTGCGGGAAATGCCCGGCGTCCTTGAACAGCTCCAGCCGGCTGCCCGGCATCGCGGTGTGCGCCCTCAGCGCATGACGCACCGGGATCACCGCGTCGTGCTCGCCCCACATGATGAGGGTCGGCAGGCCCGCCGTCAGATAGCTGCGGTCCATCATCGTGATGACCTGCCCCCGCAGGTCCACGCCGGCGCGCAGGGTGCGCAGGAAGGCCTGACGCGCCTTGGAGCTGTCCAGCATGAGGTAGCGCTCCAGGACGTAGTCGAAGTCGTGGCGGCCCAGCCCGAGCCCGCCGGTGGTGCGCAGCAGCGGCGCGAGCAGCCGCAGCGCCCCGCGCACGGGCGGCGAAGTCGCCAGCGGCAGCGTCACTTCGGAACCCGGCCCCGCGGCGAGCCGCAGCAGCGGGTGCACCTCCGGCCCCAGACCGCCGCCGCCCACGATCACCAGGCGTTCGCACCGCTCCGGGAACTGGTAGGCGAACTGCATCGCCACGCCCGCCCCGAGCGAGTGGCCCACGACCGACACCCGGTCGACGTCCAGCACGCCCAGCAGGTCGCGCATGCCGCACGCGTAGGCCGCCACCGCGTAGTCGGCGCGGGGCTGCTCGCTGTCACCGTGGCCCAGCAGGTCCGGGGCGATGACCGTGTGCCGCCGCCCCAGCCGGGGCAGGATGTGCGCCCACGTCGCCGACGAGTCGCCGAGGCCGTGGATCAGCAGCAGCGGCGGCCCGCTGCCGCCCAGCCGGAACGCGCGCCGGTAGCCGTGGATGTCGCGATGGACCAGAGGAACGCCCTGAGAACCGTCCTCCGTGTCCGGGGCGGGACCGTAGACCCGGCGTACGACCTGTCCCCGTTCCATGCGTCCAGCGTGCGACAGCGGGGTTTCGCCCGCAATGCCGCGCCGTTAGCGCGGCGTGAACGCGCTTGCGGTGGGAGGGGTGGGGCCGGGCAGGGTACGTCGCTCCGTCGCGTCCCGCACCTGAGGGCGTCCGGTGGGAAGGGATTGTGAGATGTCACAGTCGGCGCCACGAAGGGGGCGTTCGTGGGTCAGACTGTGCCCCTCCCCATCGAACCCATGGTCGACCGAGGACCTCACGCATGCGCCTGCGCCCCCGCACCATCCGCACGCAACTCGTGGTACTTCTCCTGGTGCCGCTGCTCTCGCTGGCGGGTCTGTGGACATACAGCACCTTCACCTCGGTGCGCGGGGCCTTCGCCCTCATGGGGATCGCCGACACCTACCGCTACTACGGGACACCCGCGGACGACCTGGGGCGCGCCCTGCAGGTCGAGCGGCGCGTCGCCGTCGCCTATGTGGCGTCCGACGGCGCGAGCGGCGGGCCCGAGTTGGAGAGCGCCGAGCGCACCACCGACAGGCTGCTCGCGGTCGTCCGCGACCACGCGCGCGAGCAGGCGCAGGGAACCGAGCTCGACCTCGCCCAGCGGCAGCGGATCACCGAACTGATCACCGCCGCGAAGGACCTGGCGCCGCTGCGCGAGGACGTCCGGCAGCGCGACGTCGGCTGGTCGATGACGCTCCACCGCTACTCGGCTGTGATCGACCCCATCTTCCGGCTGCGCGGATCGCTCGCCGCGCTCCAGAGCGGCGAGGTCGCCCGGCAGGGCGGCTTCGTCATCGACCTGGTACGGGCCAGGGAACTGCTGTCCCGCGAGGACGCCATGCTCACCGCCGCGCAGCTCGGTCCCGCCATGACCGGCAGCCAGTACCGCGAGTTCATCGGCACCATCGACGGGCGCAAGCTGCTGCACTCCATCGTCGACCCGGAGTTGACCAAGGCCGCCAAGGAGCGGCTCGACGAGTTCGAGGGCGGCAGCGTCGCCTGGACATTGGACTCCATGGAGGCCGCGGCGCGCGGGGCGGGCGCCAAGGACGTCGGCCTGGTCGTTTCCCAGGACCGCTGGCGCCAGAACGCGGACCGGGCCCTGGCCGAACTCAGCGACATCAACGTCGACGCCGCCCGCGAGGTCGGAGAGCGGGCCCGCGACGACGGCATGGACGTGCTCGTGCGGACCGGCGCGGTCAGCCTCGCCGGACTGTTCCTCGTCGTGCTGTCGGTCGTCATCTCCCTGCTCATCGGGCGCGGCATCGCCCGCCGCCTCACGCTGCTGCGCAACCAGGCCCTGGAGCTGTCCGGGAGGCGCCTGCCGGAGGTGCTCCGCAGGCTCCGCGCCGGCGAGGAACTCGACGACGCCGCGGTCGCGCGGGCCGCACCCGACCTGCGCTTCGGCGCCGACGAGATCGGACAGGTCGGCCGGGCCTTCAACAACGCCCAGCGCGCCGCCGTCCAGGCGGCCGTCGACCAGGAGAAGCTGCGCCGCGGGGTCTCCGCCGTCTTCACCAACCTGGCCCGCCGAAGCCAGGTGCTGCTGCACCGTCAGCTGACGCTGCTCGACGCCATGGAACGCCGCTCCGGAGACCCGGCGGACCTGGACGACCTGTTCCGTGTCGACCACATCGCCGTCCGCATGCGCCGGCACGCCGAGGGCCTGCTGATCCTCTCCGGCAACGCACCCGGCCGGGCCTGGCGCCGCCCGGTCCGGCTCGCGGAGGTGGCGCGTGCCGCGGTCGGCGAGGTCGAGCACTACCAGCGGGTCGTCGTCCGGCGCATGCCCCGGGTGGCGCTGACCGGCCCCGCGATCGCCGACGTGCTGCACCTGCTGGCGGAACTCATCGACAACGCCACCGCCTTCTCGCCGCCCGACACCAAGGTCGAGGTGCGCGGCGAGGTCGTCGCGGGTGGCTACGTCCTGGAGGTCGAGGACCGCGGCCTGGGCATGAGCGCCGAGCGGCTCGCCCAGGCCAACAACGAACTCGGCGAGGCCGGCGCGGGAACGGAGCTCCCGGAGACGGACCGGCTGGGCCTGTTCACCGTCGGGCGGCTCGCCGCGCGGCAGGGGGTGCGCGTCACCCTGCGCCGCGGGCGGTTCGACGGCACGGTCGCGGTGGTGTTCGTCCCGCAGTCGGTGCTCGTGGACGCCTCGGGCGACGACCTGGAGACCGGCGAGCAGGTGCTCCGCCCGCGGGCCGTGCCCGAGCCGCCGGGGACGGACCGGGCCGACACGGCGCCGCGCACACCACGGCCGCGGCGGGGACCGACCAGGCCGCGCGAGGAGGGGCGCACCGGGACGGGGTTGCCGAAGCGGCAGCGGCAGGCCAGTCTCGTAGCGCAACTGAGGGACGACGGGGCGCACCAGAGCCCGGCGGAGTCGCTTGGCGGGGGAGACGAAAGGGAACGATCTCCGGAAGAGGCTCGTTCCACCATCACGGCGTTCGCCCGCGGCCTGGCCCGCGGCAGGGACGCCGCAGCACCGCAAGGGACAGCGGAGACCGGGGAGAACGGGGGATGACGGTGAGCAGTGGACTCACATGGCTGATGGACGATCTGACAGAGCGGGTGCCGCACGTCAGGCACGCGCTGGTGCTCTCCGGCGACGGTCTGGTGACCGGGGCGAGCACCAGTCTGGACCGTGCCACGGCCGAGCACCTGGCCGCCGTCTCGTCCGGGTTCCACAGTCTCGCCAAGGGCGCGGGCCGGCACTTCGACGCGGGCGGCGTGCGGCAGACGATGGTCGAGTTCGACGACGGCTTCCTGTTCGTCACGGCCGCGGGCGAGGGCAGTTGCCTGTCGGTGCTCAGCGGTGTGCAGGCCGACGTCGGGCAGATCGCCTACGAGATGACCCTCATGGTCCACCGGGTCGGTGAACACCTCGGTGTCACGCCGCGCCGGCACGACGCGGCGGCACCGGGGGAGTGATGAAGCATGAACCCGAGCCCGCCGGGAGACGAGGGCGCGCTCTGGTATGACGACGAGGCCGGTCCGATGGTGCGCGCCTACACCATCACCGGCGGCCGCACCCGGCCGGACTCCGACGGTGACGTCGACCTGATCGCCGTCATGGTCCCGGCCGTCGGTAAGGCCCCGGACGACCACCTCGACGAGGAGCACCTGGCCCTCCTGGACCTGTGCCGGGACAGCCCGCTCACCGTGGCCGAACTGGCCGCGGACGCCGACCTCGCGCTCGGCGTCGTCCGCGTGCTGCTCGGCGACCTCCTCCGGGACGGCCACCTGCGGGCCATCCGGCCCGTGCCGCCGGCCGAACTGCCCGACGTGGGGCTGCTCAAGGACGTCATCGACGGCCTGCGCGCCCTGTGAGCCGGGCCGCCGCTGCGGCGGCGGCGTTGTCGGACCCCGGGCGTACGGTGACCGCATGGAGGGGATCACGTACGTCCGGGGGGACGCCACCGCGCCGCAGGGCAAGGGCGTCAAGCTGATCGTCCACGTCTGCAACGACCTGGGCGGCTGGGGCAAGGGATTCGTGGTCGCGCTCTCCCGCCGCTGGCCGGAACCCGAGGCCGCGTACCGGCGGTGGCACCGCGAGCGCGCCGGCAACGACTTCGCCCTGGGTGCCGTCCAGTTCGTCCGTGTCAGCGAGTCGGTCTGGGTGGCAAATCTCGTCGGGCAGCGCGGCATCCGCAGGGGCAGCCAAGGCGTGCCCGTGCGGTACGAGGCGATCGACGCGGGGCTGGCCCTGGTGGCGGAGAAGGCGGCGGAGCTGGGCGCGTCCGTGCACATGCCGCGCATCGGGTGCGGGCTCGCGGGCGGCCGGTGGGAGCGGGTTGCGCCCTCGGTCGAGGGGCGGCTCGTGCGCCGTGGGATCTCCGTGACCGTGTACGACCACGGGGCGTGACGCGGAGTTATCCACGGGCCCGGGCGGATGTCGCCGGGAGGACCTATCGTCGTGACTGTCAGTGATGGGTCGCTACGGAAGGTCAGGGGAGTGGCATGGCTGTCAAGGAGACCGTCGTCCGGGAGGCGCTCGGCATGCAGCGCGCCCGGGAGGAACTGTGCCTGGAAGCGGAGGAGTTCGAGGTCGCGCTGCAGACCGGCGAGGTACGTACGGCGCCGGCCGTCGGCGGGCGCCGACGTGTCGTACGGGAGGACGTGGACCGGCTGCGCGCGGAGGAGGGCTTTCCCGACCGGCTGCGCGCGCGGCTGGAGTTGGTGGGCAGCATCGAGGGCGCGGCGCTGATCGGGATCAGCCGGGAGCGCTTCACCCGGCTCGCCAAGGGAGGCTTCCTCCGCCCCGTCCGCTGGTACGTCAACCGCTACCGCGCCGTGGTGTGGCTCTACCTCGCCGAGGACGTACGGCGGTTCGCCCGGGCCCATCCCGCCCTGCTGGAGGGCAGGCTGCCCGCCGAGCTGCGCGACGCCCTCGACGAGGGCGAGGACCACCGCGCCCGCGGCTGGCGGGCCCGCCGTGTCGAGGAACTCGTGCGCGACGCGGAGGGCGCCTGGGGCGAGGCGGCCGCCTGGTCCGCCCTGCTCGGCCCGGAACTGGCCGCCGACGCGGTGCCGGACACCCGAGAGCGGGCCTACCTGCGCCGGCTCTGCCCGGCGCTCCCACCGGGGAGTACGGGCTCCTACGCCACCCGTGAGGTCATCGAGGCCCAGACCGTCGCCGGCCACCCCGACGAGATCACCTTCGCCCAGGTCTCGCTCGCCGACGCGCTCCTCAGAGCCCGTGCCTCCCGCCCCGCCCCGCGTCCCGAG
>NZ_JARAVO010000133.1:0-24905 GCF_033792805.1 Streptomyces sp. PA03-1a | reverse complement strand
GGTTTTTGTTGGGGAGGGTTTGGGTTTTTTAAAGAACCGGGCGGCGGGAAACCGGGCGGCGCCGCGGGGGCGCGCGGCCGAGTCGGCGTCGGGGCTGACGCCGAAGCGCCAGCCCTCGACGGCACCGTCGCCGGGGCGGCTGAGGGCGGGGCCGGTCCGGGCGTACGCCCAGGCGTCGGTGGCCGCGTCACGCTGCCAGAAGGACCAGTACCGGTAGGTGGCCGCGTGCGCGGGCGTCGCGACGAGGGCGGCCACCAGGGCCAGGAGGAGTGCCGCCGCCGTGAGGGGCGGCCGCCTCACAGCCGGTGCTTCCGGCCGGCGAGCAGCACCCCGATGCCGATGCCCGCGACCAGGCAGGCGCCGACGATCCACCACACCGAACTGCCGCCGGAGGAGTCGGGCTTCTGTTCCGCGACCGGACCGAGGGCGCTGAGCTGCGTGATGTGGTCGCGCAGGGGGTTCCCGGTGGCGTACGCGGCGAGGGCGAGTTGCGCGAGGGCGGTGGGGTTGTCCTTGGACCAGGCGGCGGAGTTGGCGGCGAGCCAGTTGTACGCGCCCTTGGCGGCGTCGAGGTGGCCGCCGGCGGCGAGGGCGACGACGGCGTCGGCGGTGGTGCCGAAGTCGGGGGTCTTCTGGTCGGAGCCCGGGGTGACCGCGTCGAAGTGGCTGCCGCCGGCGGTGAGACCACCGGCGAGCCAGGCGGCGCCCGCATCGGAGGCGCTGTCACCGCACTCGGCGCGCACGGGGACGTCCCGGTCGGGGGCCTCGACGACGAAGCCCGCGCCCTCGGCGCCGCGCACGGCGTCGGCGGTGGCCTTGGCGTTGGCCGCGAGGGCGCCGGACTTGGGGTCGGGCTGGTAGGCGAACGCGCCGCCGTCCTTCTTGCCGCAGGCCACCTGGAGGGAGCGCAGCGCGTCGTAGGGCGAGCGGCCGTCGGTGGTCACGGACTTGACGTCGGTGCCGGCGGCCTTGAGGCCGCCGATGACGACGCCGGTGGAGTCGGCGTCGGAGGCGCCGCCGGGGTTGTAGGACCAGCCGCCGTCGCGGTTCTGCACCTTGGCGAGCCACTCGGCGGCGCGCTCGACGGCGAAGTCCTGGCCGTGGACGGCGAGCGCCTGGACCGCGATGGCGGTGGCGTTGGTGTCCTCGGTCTTCGGGTCGCAGGGCGCCGTCGGGTCGGGACGGTACGAGGCGAAGCCGCCGTCCGCGCACTGCTGCTTGGCGAGCCACTCCACCGCGTCACCGGCCGGGTCCGTGTCGGCCGCGTGGAGCGCCAGCAGCGCGTACGACTGACGCCACACGCCGTCGTACGTCGGGTCGCCCTCCCCGTACAGCGCGGCGGGCGCCGCCGCGGGCGACGGTGACGGCGACGCGGCTATGAGGAGCGTGCTGAAGGCGGCCAGGGCGGCCGCGGCGGTGCGGCGCAGGTGCATCGGGTGGTGCCTTTCGGGTGAGCGGTCGCGCAGCCGGATGCGGGCGCGCGGTCACGGCACCGGGCTCCGGCTCCGTGTACCTCGACGGAAGAGCCGCTCCCGTCCGCGCGGGTGCTCCGGCTGGGCCCTCCCCGGGCGGGGACGGCTCACGGTTGCGGGTCAGCGCCGGATTCGCACCGGCTTCCCCCGCTCGGACGTGATTGGACTTGGTGTGTCGACCACACCTTAGCCGGGACCGCGCGCCGGGCCGTGCCCGGCCGTGTGCGGTCTGGCTCACACCGGCGGCCTCACACCGCGGTGTACGCGACCGGATCCGACCCGGGTACGGGTTCGGCGTGCCCGAGCTTGACCAGGCGGCGCAGGTGCGCCTCGGCCTCGGCGACGGCGATGTTCCGGGAGGGGAAGGGGATCTGCTCCCAGGGGCGGTTCCACTGCATGGCCTCGGCCAGTTGCCACGGGGTGCGCGGGGCCTCGGCGATCAGGGCGCGGAGCGAGGCGAGGCGGTCGGCGTGGTGGTCCAGCAGCTCGCGCACGCGGGCGCCGGCGTCGGTGAAGGGGTGCTTGTGGGCGGGCAGCACCTCGGCGGGGTCGAGCCGGGCGACGCGTTCCAGGGAGTCGAGGTAGTCGCCCAGGGGGTCGCCGGCGGTCGCCTCGTCGGGGTCCTCGTACAGGCCGATGTGCGGGGAGATCCCGGGCAGCAGGTGGTCGCCGGAGAAGAGGCGGCGGCCGTCCTCCTCGAAGAGGCAGACGTGACCGGGGGTGTGGCCGGGGGTCCACACCGCGCGGATGGCGCGGCCGGCCAGCGGGACCCGCTCGCCGGGGACGATGTCGCGGTCGGGCAGGGCGGGCCGCAGGCCGGGTACGTTCGCGGCGCGGCGCTCGGCGCGCACCGCCCGCAGCGGGGCGAGGTGCTCCTCGGGGGCGCCGGCGGCGGCGAGTTTGACGGCGAGGTAGTCCAGCCACAGGCCCGGTGCGGCGCCGCGGGCGCGGCGGACGACGGCGGTGTCGGCGGGGTGCATGGCGATCCAGGCGCCGGAGGCCTCACGGACCTGGCCGGACAGGCCGTGGTGGTCGGGGTGGTGGTGGGTGACCAGGACGCCGTGGACGTCGGCGACACGGGTGCCGAGCGCGGTGAGGCCGTGGGCGAGGGCGTCGTAGGAGGCGGGGTCGTCCCAGCCGGTGTCGACCAGGACGGTGCCGCGGTCGGTGTCGACGACGTAGACGAGCGTGTGCCCCAGGGGGTTGTCGGGGATCGGGACCGGGATGCTCCAGATGCCGTCGCCGTGCTCCATGAGGGCCCCTCTCCGCTCCGTCGCATGCATTGCCCACCATAACTAGAACTGGTATCAGTTCTGAAGCAGAGTCACTTTCTGACGAGGCATCAGCCAAAGGCGGGACGGGACAGGCATGGACGGGAACGGGATCGTCGAACACGGACAGCTCTTCATCGGCGGGGAGTTGGTGGACCCGCTCGGCACCGGCACCATCGAGGTGGTCTCGCCCCACACCGAGCAGGTCTTCGCGCGGGTGCCGCACGCCTCCCGCGAGGACGTCGACCGCGCCGTCGCCGCCGCCCGCAGGGCCTTCGACGAGGGCCCGTGGCCACGTACGACCCTCGACGAGCGCATCGCGGTCGTCACGCGCATCAAGGACGCCATCGCCGTGCGCCACGACGAGATCGCCCGCGTCATCAGCTCCCAGAACGGCTCGCCCTACTCCTGGAGTGTGCTCGCGCAGGCGCTGGGCGCGATGATGGTGTGGGACGCCGCGATCACCGTCGCACGCGGTTTCACCTGGGAGGAACGACGGGCCGGCGTGCTCGGGCCGCTCCTCGTGCGTCGCGAGCCGGCCGGCGTCGTCGCCGCCGTCGTCCCGTGGAACGTCCCGCAGTTCACCGCCGCCGCCAAGCTCGCCCCCGCGCTGCTCGCCGGGTGCGCGGTGGTCCTCAAGCCCTCGCCGGAGTCACCGCTGGACGCGTACCTGCTCGGCGAGATCGCCGCCGAGGCGGGGCTGCCCGAGGGTGTGTTGTCGATCCTGCCCGCCGACCGCGAGGTCAGCGAGTACCTGGTCGGCCACCCCGGCGTCGACAAGGTCTCCTTCACCGGCTCGGTCGCCGCCGGCAAGCGCGTCATGGAGGTCGCCTCCCGCAACCTCACCCGCGTGACGCTGGAACTCGGCGGCAAGTCCGCCGCACTGGTCCTGCCCGACGCCGACCTGGACACCGCCGTCCCCGGCATCGTCTCGGCCGCCTGGATGAACAACGGACAGGCCTGCGTCGCGCAGACCCGGATCCTCGCGCCCCGCTCCCGCTACGACGAGACCGCCGAGCGCCTGGCGGCCGCCGCCTCCGCGCTCGTCGTCGGCGACCCCCTCGACCCCGCCACCCAGGTCGGGCCGCTGGTCGCCCGCCGCCAGCAGCAGCGCTCCCTGGACTACATCGCCCTCGGCCAGCAGGAGGGCGCCAAGGTCCTCACCGGCGGCGGCCGCCCGCAGGCGCAGCCCACCGGCTGGTACGTCGAGCCCACCCTCTTCGGCGACGTCACCAACTCCATGCGGATCGCCCGCGAGGAGATCTTCGGCCCGGTCATCTGCCTGCTGCCGTACGAGGACGAGGCCGAGGCCGTCCGCATCGCCAACGACTCCGACTACGGCCTGTCCGGCAGCGTGTGGACCGCCGACGTCGAGCACGGCATCGACGTCGCCCGCCGGGTGCGCACCGGCACCTTCAACGTCAACACCTTCAGCCTCGACATGCTCGGACCCTTCGGCGGCTACAAGAACTCCGGGCTCGGGCGCGAGTTCGGCCCCGAGGGGCTGGGCGAGTACCTGGAGCACAAGATGATCCACCTGCCCGCCGGCTGGGAGGGCTGACCCCGTGGGGGACCGGTGGCACATCGAGGTCGACCGGGGGGTGTGCATCGGCTCGGGCATGTGCGTGAACTCCGCGCCGGGCGGCTTCACCCTCGACTCCGCCCGCCAGTCCCACCCGGCGGCCCCGGACACCGATGCCGCCGAGGCGCTGCTCGCGGCGGCGGAGGGCTGCCCGGTGGAGGCGATCAGCATCACGCTGGCCGGCTCCGGCGAGGCGGTCTTCCCGCCCGAGGAGTGACCGGGCCGGAGGAGTCAGGGCTTCGCGCGACGCGGATCGGTGAGGTCGATCAGCCGGCACACCGTCTCGATGTCGATCTTCACCTGGGCGATCGAGGCGCGTCCCGACAGCCAGGTCACCAGGGCCGAGTGCCAGGTGTGCTCGATGACGCGGACCGCGGAGAGCAGCTCGGGCCCGGGCGGCCCGTCCAGCCGCATCGCGTCCAGGACGATCGCGGTCGTCAGCCGCGACACGGCGTCCACCTCCGGGCTGACGGAACGGTCGGCGAAGGTCAGCGCCCGCACCATGGCGTCCGCGAGGTGCGGTTCGCGCTGCATCGCGCGGAAGGCGCGCATCAGCGTCTCCGCCACGCGGTCCGCGGGCTCGGCCGCCGAGGGCGGGCGCTTGCGCAGCGCCTCGTGGAGGTGCTCCAGCTGGTCCCGCATCGTGGCGACGAGCAGATGGATCTTGGACGGGAAGTAGCGGTAGAGGGTGCCCAGTGCGACGTTCGACTGCTCGGCGACCTCGCGCATCTGGACGGCGTCGAATCCGCCCCGCACGGCGAGCTCGGCGCTGGTGCGCAGGATGCGGCGGCGGCGGGCCTCCTGACGCTCGGTCAGCGGCACGGGGGACGGCGTCGGCTGAGGAGCTGCGGTCATCTGTCCCAATCCGAATCTGTGCGCCGTGCGGAACCGGCCCCCAGCGTACTGCGGTGCCCTTCTGCGGGGGGTGCCCCTTGCGGCCCGGTGGTTGTGTGCGGGTTGTTCGCGCCTGCGGCGGGCATCCCCCGCCCGCCGCAGGCGCAACGGAGCCGCACACGAACACCGGGCGCGGCCGCAGGCACGGCGTGGCGGGAATCACCCGGACCGACCAGGGCACCCCGCACGGCTACAGGTATCTTCGTGCTCTCGGGCCAACTCCTGAGTAACCGAATCTGAAACTTGTTCTAGCAAGGCACGGGCGGCTACGCTCCCGCTGAAGTGCAGTGAGAAGGGGGCCGTGAGTGACCGCAGAGGCCAGGCCGCTCCGGATCGCGCTGCTCACCTACAAGGGGAACCCGTTCTGCGGGGGTCAGGGCGTCTACGTACGCCATCTGTCCAGGGAACTCGCCCGGCTCGGGCACAGCGTCGAGGTGATCGGCGCCCAGCCCTACCCCGTGCTCGACGCGGTCGGTGACGGGGTACGCCTCACCGAGCTGCCCAGCATGGACCTCTACCGCCAGCCGGACCCGTTCCGCACCCCGAAGCGCGGCGAGTACCGCGACTGGGTGGACGCGCTGGAGGTCGGCACGATGTGGACCGGCGGCTTCCCCGAGCCGCTGACGTTCAGCCTGCGGGCCCGCCGTCACCTGGCCGCCCGGCGCGGGGCCTTCGACGTCATCCACGACAACCAGACGCTCGGCTACGGCCTCCTGGGCGGCCCCCGTTCCCTCGGCGCGCCGCTGGTGACGACCATCCACCACCCCGTCACCGTCGACCGGCAGCTCGAACTCGACGTCGCGCAGGGGTGGAAGCGCCGGGCGTCGGTGCGCCGCTGGTACGGCTTCACCCGGATGCAGAAGCGGGTCTCGCGCCGGCTGCCGTCCGTGCTGACCGTCTCCGGCAGCTCCCGCCAGGAGATCGTCGACCACCTCGGGGTGCGCGAGGACCGCGTGCACGTCGTGCACATCGGCGCCGACACCGGGCTGTTCTCGCCCGACCCGTCCGTGCCCGAGGTGCCGGGCCGGATCGTCACCACGTCCAGCGCCGACGTGCCCCTCAAGGGCCTGGTCCACCTCGTGGAGGCCCTCGCCAAGCTGCGCACCGAGCACCCCGACGCGCACCTCGTCGTCGTCGGCAAGCGGGCCGACGACGGCCCGGTGGCCGCCGCCATCGAGCGGTACGGGCTGGGCGGTGCCGTCGACTTCGTCAAGGGCATCAGCGACGCGGAGCTGGTCCGCCTGGTGCGCAGCGCCCAGGTGGCGTGCGTGCCGTCGCTGTACGAGGGGTTCTCGCTGCCGGCCGCCGAGGCCATGGCCACCGGGACGCCGCTGGTCGCGACCACCGGCGGTGCCATCCCCGAGGTGGCCGGGCCCGACGGGGAGACCTGCCTCGCCGTGCCGCCGGGGGACCCGGGCGCGCTGGCCGCGGCGCTGGGCCGGCTGCTGCGCGACTCCGAGCTGCGCCGCCGTCTCGGCCGGGCCGGCCGGGAACGCGTACTGGCCCGCTTCACCTGGGAGCGGGCCGCCATCGGCACCGCCGAGCACTACCGCGCGGCGATCGAGGCCGCCGGGGGGCCGCGGCCCACTGTCCAGTCACCGTCCCGGACGAAAGCAGACTCCACGTGCTGACCGTCGACTTCTCCCGCTTCCCGCTCGCTCCGGGTGACCGCGTGCTCGACCTGGGCTGCGGCGCGGGCCGCCACGCCTTCGAGTGCTACCGGCGCGGTGCGAACGTGGTCGCCCTGGACCGGAACGGCGACGAGATCCGCGAGGTCGCCAAGTGGTTCGCCGCCATGAAGGAGGCCGGGGAGGCCCCGGCCGGTGCGACCGCCACGGCCATGGAGGGCGACGCGCTCAGCCTGCCGTTCCCCGACGACAGCTTCGACCGCGTCATCATCTCCGAGGTCATGGAGCACATCCCGGACGACAAGGGCGTGCTCGCCGAGATGGTGCGCGTCCTCAAGCCGGGCGGGCTGATCGCGATCACCGTGCCGCGCTACGGGCCGGAGAAGATCTGCTGGGCGCTGTCCGACGCGTACCACGAGGTCGAGGGCGGCCACATCCGCATCTACCGGGCCGACGAGCTGCTGGGCAAGATCCGTGAGGCGGGCCTGCGCCCGTACGGCACCCACCACGCGCACGCGCTGCACTCCCCGTACTGGTGGATCAAGTGCGCCGTCGGCGTGGACAACGACAAGGCCCTGCCGGTGAAGCTGTACCACAAGCTGCTGGTCTGGGACATCATGAAGAAGCCGCTGGCCACCCGGCTCGCCGAGAACACGCTCAACCCGCTGATCGGCAAGAGCTTCGTCGCCTACGCCACCAAGCCGCACAACCCGAAGGCGGGCGTCGACGCGTGAGGCGGACCGAACACCTCGTCCTGCCCGGCGTCCTGACCTCCGAGCAGGCCGCGCAGACCGTCGCCGGGATCCTCGCCGTCCAGCGGCCGGACGGCGCCATACCGTGGTTCGAGGGCGGCCACCTCGACCCCTGGGACCACGTCGAGGCCGCCATGGCGCTGGACGCCGCAGGCGAGCACGAGCACGCCGAGGCCGCCTACGCCTGGCTCGCCCGACGGCAGAACCCGGACGGCTCCTGGTACGCCGCCTACGGCTACGCCGACGGCGCCGAGGGCGAGCCCACCGACCTGGGCCGGGAGAGCAACTTCTGCGCCTACGTCGCCGTCGGCGTGTGGCACCACTACCTGTCCACCGGCGACGACGCCTTCGTGGAGAGCATGTGGCCGGTGCTGTACGCGGCCGTCGAGTACGTCCTGGAACTCCAGCTGCCCGGCGGGCAGATCGCCTGGAAGCGCGAGCAGGACGGGACGTTCCCGCAGGAGGCGCTGCTGACCGGCTGCTCGTCGATGTACCAGGCGCTGCGCTGCGCGCTGGCCGTCGCCGAGCACCGCGAGGACCCGCAGCCCGACTGGGAGCTGGCCGCCGGTGCCCTCGGGCACGCCATCGCCCACCACCCCGAGCGGTTCCTGGACAAGGACCGCTACTCGATGGACTGGTACTACCCGGTCCTGGGCGGGGTGCTGCGCGGCGAGGCCGCCCGGGAGCGCGTCCTGGCACGCTGGGACGAGTTCGTCGTGCCCGGCCTCGGGGTCCGCTGCGTGGTGCCCAACTCCTGGGTGACCGGCGGGGAGAGCGCGGAACTCGCCCTCGCCCTGTGGGCGATGGGCGAGTCCGACCGCGCGGTGGAGATCCTGGCCGCGATCCGGCACCTGCGCGCCGAGGACGGCATGTACTGGACCGGGTACGTCTTCGAGGGCGACGCGCAGGCCGGCACCGGACCCGCGGTGTGGCCCCGCGAACGCACCACGTGGACGGCCGGGGCCCTGCTGCTCGCCGTCGCCGCCCTGGGAGGGGACGAGGCGACGACGGCGGTCTTCGGGGGCGAACGGCTGCCGCTCGGGCTGGTGCCCGAGGCGGCGGGGTGCTGCGCCGGCCGGTGAGCGGGCGTCAGGCCCGGTTGACGCGACCCGCCACGGCGTGCCCGACGATCAGGTAGACCGCCGCCGGCAGACCGTAGTTCAGCAGGGTGCGCGCCCATGCGGATTGGGTGGAGAAGATGTCGTGGGCCCAGCCACCGAGCCAGGACGCCATGTCGTGGATCCACTCCACGAGGTCGTTCGCCCGGTTGGCGTCGAGGACCCACAGCACGATCCAAAGGATCAGGATGAATGCCGCCACGTCCGCGGCCACCATGATGATGGTGGCCGCCAGATTGCCGCGATAACGTCTGGACATACCTGCCGTCTTGCCCCGATCGGCGGACTGAAACGTGGCGGGCCGGCGCGCGCCTGACGCCCCGTACGGCCCTGTGCGGTGGCCGGTCGCCGGGGCCCGGGCGAGGATGCGATCACGCACCGCATCCCCCGGGAGTAACCGTCATGCCCTTGCGCCGCGCCCTGACCGCCCTCCTGCTCTCCGGCGTCCTCCTCGTGGTCCCCGCCTGCGGCGGCGACTCCGACGGGAGCGCGAGCGGCGGCACCGCGAGCCCTACCTCCTCCGTGCAGAAGCAGAAGCTCGCCAAGACCCGCTTCGTCGCGAACGCCGGACTGGCCGCCGGGGCGACCTACCAGTGGATCGTCAAGCCCTACCGCGAGGGCAAGTTCAAGAAGGACGCCGACGGCCGCAAGCTCACCCTGGTGAAGGCCGGCCTCGCCGGGGCCTTCGCCTACAACCGGCTCAAGGCCGCCTCGGAGAACGCCAAGGGCGACCCGACCCTCTCCAAGCTGGTGGCCCCGCTGACGGCGGGCATCGACTCGCTCAAGGACCTGCCGGCCAAGCTGCGCAGCGGCCAGGGCACGGACGACATCGTGGGCACCTTCCAGGACACCATCAGCGGCGTCAAGTCGGCCGGCGAGGACGCCGGCGCCAAGGTCACCGACAAGGTGCCCTCGCTGTCCCAGCTCAGCGGCGGATGAGCTCGGCCAGCACCCGCAGGGTGGCCGGGTCGGGCGCGGTGACCAGCAGGTCGGTCACCGGGCCCGACCGCCACACCTCCAGCCGCTCCGCGATCCTCCCGCGCGGGCCGACGAGCGAGATCTCGTCCGCGAAGGCGTCCGGCACCGCCGCCACCGCCTCCTCGCGCCGCCCGGCCAGGAACAGCTCCTGGATACGCCGGGCCTCCTCCTCGTACCCCATCCTGGCCATCAGGTCGGCGTGGAAGTTGCGGGAGGCGGCGCCCATCCCGCCGATGTAGAAGCCGAGCATCGCCTTCACCGGCAGCAGCCCCTCCGCCGGGTCGTCGCACAGCCGGGCGCGCGCCATCGGGGCGATCATGAACTCCTTCGGCGCGTCCGCCAGCGACGCCTCGTACACGTCCGTGCGGAACGGCGACCAGTACAGCGGCAGCCAGCCGTCGGCGATGCGGGTGGTCTGGGCGATGTTCTTCGGGCCCTCGGCGCCCAGCAGGATCGGCAGGCCGGCCCGGAGCGGATGCGTGATCGGCTTGAGCGGCCTGCCGAGGCCGGTCGCGTCCGGCCCCGCGTACGGCAGCGGATGGAAGCGCCCGTCCAGCGCCACCGGGCCCTCGCGGCGCAGCACCTGCCGCACGACGTCCACGTACTCCCGGGTCGCGGTCAGCGGACTGCGCGGGAACGGCCTGCCGTACCAGCCCTCCACCACCTGCGGTCCCGACAGGCCGAGACCCAGCATGACCCGGCCGCCGGAGAGGTGGTCCAAGGTCAGCGCGTGCATCGCGGTGGCGGTGGGGGAGCGGGCCGCCATCTGGGCGATGCCCGTGCCGAGCCGGATCCGGCTGGTGTGCGCGGCGATCCAGGTGAGCGGGGTGAACACGTCCGAGCCCCAGGCCTCGGCCGTCCACACCGAGTCGTAGCCGAGCCGCTCGGCCTCCTGCGCCAGGGCCAGGTGGTCGGGGGAGGGGCCGCGCCCCCAGTAGCCGAGGGCCAGACCGAGCCGCATGCGCAGGCCTCCTGCCGCATCTGACGGTATGTCAGCCGTACGGTACGGCAACCTCCCCCGCCCCGGAAGGGGAACAGCCGTGCCCCGGACCGGACGGCCCGGGGCACGGCTGGTGCGCGAGGAGCGGGGGGATCAGCCGCGCTGGATGCCGCCGGCGTCCTGCAGGACGCCGCGCCGGCCGTCCTGGGTCTGCGCGACCAGGGCGGTGCCGCTCTGGTCCACCGCCAGGTACCAGGTGCCGGGGGTCAGTTCGGCGATCTGCCGGCCCGAACCGTCCTCCGCGTACAGCGGCCGCGCCACGGGCACCGCGAACCAGAAGGCCGTGAACTCCGCCGAAGGCTGGGCCTGCGGCTGCTGCTGGGGCTGCTGCTGTGCCTGCGGGTAGCCGTACTGCCCGCCGCCGAACGACGGGTCGGCCGGCGCGCCGTGCCCACCGGTCTGCCCCGGGTACCCGTAGCCGCCCTGCTGCACGCCCGGGTACGGCTGGCCCTGCTGGCCGCCGTACGGCTGCGCCTGCTGGGGCTGCTGCGGCTTGGGAGCGGGCAGCAGCGGCGCCTTCAGCGCGGGCAGGCCCTGCAGGGTGAGCAGCATGGCGGCGGCGAGAGCGGCGGCGGCGACGAAGGAGAGGTAGGCGCCGGCGCCCAGCTCGAAGGCCTCGTTGCCGTTGAAGAGCGACCACAGGGCGTCCCAGGCGGCGGCCACGGACAGCACCGCGCCCCACTGGGCCAGGCCGATGCCGAGCACCTTGCGCCCCTCGGGCTGGAAACGCGAGGCCACGAACAGGCCGGCGGCGACCAGGCCCAGCAGGTGCACCGAGGGCAGCAGCGGGAACAGCTCGCTCTTCCAGGCGCTGACGGCGCACCCGTCCGCGTCGCAGTTCTTCGCGGCGTAGAAGTTCAGGAACGAGGCGATCAGCAGCAGCAGCGCCGCGCCGATCACCGCGCCGTCTCCTCGGGTGAGGGAGCGGTTATTCACGGGGGGTCCTTGTCAGTCGTCTCGTCATCGCTGTCGCAGGGCTGTTCCCCATCGTATGAGGACGCGCGTCCGCGGCTGAGCCCGGCAGGGTCCCGGTGACAGGATCGGGACCCGATGGACACCGGTCGATCACTGCCTGCCCTGCAAATACGCCGTGATGCCGTCCGCGATGCCCTTGGCCGCCTTCTGCCGCCAGCTGGCGCTCTTCATCAGCGCCGCGTCCTTCGGGTCGCGCATGTTGCCGCACTCGATCAGCACCTTGGGCACGGTGCTGAGGTTGAGCCCGCCCAGATCGCTGCGGACGACCAGGCCCGTACCGCGGCCCACGTAGTTGGACGGCTTGGTGCCGGACGCCGTCGCGAAGTGGTTCTTCACGGCGGTGCCCAGCCGCTTGGAGGGCGCGACGATCTTGCGGGTGTCGGCGATGCCGCGGTGCACCGAGGCCGGGAGGATGACGTGGAAGCCGCGGTTGCCGGCCGCCGACCCGTCGCCGTGCACCGACACGACGGCGTCGGCCTTCGCCTTGTTGCCGATCCGGGCGCGCTCGTCGATGCACGGGCCGTACGCGCGGTTCCCGTCCTGCGTCAGCTTCACCGTGGCGCCGCGCGCCGCGAGCAGCGCCCTCACGCGCCGGGACACGTCCAGCGTGTACGAGGCCTCGGAGTACCCCGAGTTGGTCGCGGTGCCCGTGGTGTCGCACGCCTTGCGGCCGGTGCCGATGTTGACCAGGCGGTTGATCTCGCGGGTGTGGCGGCTGTTGCTCGTGTTGTGCCCCGGATCGAGGACGACGACCTTCCCGGCGAGCGGCTTGGCGACGGACAGGGCCTTCGGCGCCGACGGCTGCTGCGACGCCGCGGCCGAAGGCGGCAGCGGCTGCGCGTTCAGCGAGAGGTCGGCGTTCTTGCCGGCTGCCGGATCGCCCGACGCGGTCCATACGAGCCAGGCCGCCGCACACGTCGGCACCAGCGCGGTCACGGCCACGGCGATGCGTGTCTTGGTCTTGAACACGTCAGCGATGCTATCCGCAGGCTCAGATTCCCGGGCCCGTACGCCGCAGTACGTGCAGGGAACCGGTCACCGAGAGCTCCTCGAACGCGCCCGACTCCAGCGCGCGCCGGTAGATCCGCCAAGGCGCCTGGCCGCCGTCGGCCGGGTCCGCGAACACGTCGTGGATCACCAGCAGGCCGTCCTGCGCGAGGTGCGGCGCCCAGCCCTCGTAGTCGTTGCCGGCGTGCTCGTCGGTGTGCCCGCCGTCGATGAAGACCAGGGCGAGCGGCTTCCCCCACACCGTCGCGACCTGCGGGGAGCGGCCCACGACCGCGACCACGTGCTCCTCCAGCCCGGCGGCGTGCAGGGTGCGCCGGAAGGTGGGGAGGGTGTCCATCAGGCCGACCTCGGGGTCGACGAGCGCCGTGTCGTGGTACTCCCAGCCGGGCTGCTGCTCCTCGCTGCCGCGGTGGTGGTCGACGGTGACGGCGACGGTCTTGGCCTCGCGTGCGGCGGCGGCCAGCAGGATCGTGGAGCGGCCGCAGTACGTCCCGACCTCCAGCAGGGGCAGGCCCGGGAGGCGGGTGGCGGCGTCGGCGGCGGCCGCGTGGAGGGCGAGGCCCTCGTGGGTGGGCATGAAGCCCTTCGCGGCCTCGAAGGCGGCCAGTGCGTCCGCGGGGACGTCTGCGGGGGGTGGCGTGCTCATGCCCCCCATCGTCCCCCACGCGTGCGGTCCCCGATGCGGGGGGTGACCCCCGCGGCCCGTTGTTGTGTGCGGCGCCGTTGTGTGTTGCGGGCGGGGGATGCCCGCCGCAGGCGCAGGCAGCCCGCACACGACAACCGGGCCCCACAGAACGCACCCCGGGCAGAGGGTCAGAGCCACCCGTTGTGGCGGGCCGTGCGCACCGCCTCCGTACGGTTCCGGGTGCCCGTCTTCCCGATGGCGGAGGACAGGTAGTTGCGCACCGTCGACTCCGACAGATGCACCCGCGCCGCGATGTCCGCCACCGTCGCCCCGTCCGCCGCCGCGTTGAGCACGTCCTGCTCGCGCGGCGTCAGCGGGCTGGGCCCCGTGCTGAGGGCGGCCGCGGCCAGGGCGGGGTCGATGACGCGGTGCCCGGCGAGGACGCGCCGGATCGCGGCGGCGAGTTCCTCGACGGGGCCGTCCTTGACCAGGAAGCCGGACGCCCCGGCCTCCATGGCGCGGCGCAGGTACCCGGGGCGGCCGAAGGTCGTGAGGATGAGCACCTTGCACTGCGGCAGCCGCTCGCGCAGTTCCGCCGCCGCGTCGAGCCCGCTGCGCCCGGGGAGCTCGATGTCGAGCAGGGCGACGTCGGGCCGGGCCTCCAGCGCCGTGGTGACGATCTCGTCCCCCGCGGCGACCTCCGCGACGACCTCGATGTCGTCCTCCAGGTTCAGCAGCAGGGAGAGCGCCCCGCGCATCATGCCCTGGTCCTCGGCCAGCAGGACCTTGATGGGGCTGCTCATACGGCCTGTTCCTCCTCCACCGGCAGTTCGGCGACGACCCGGAACCCGCCGCGGGGCGCGGGGCCGGTGCCGAGGGAACCGCCGGCCGCGGCCAGCCGCTCCGTGAGCCCCTTCAGGCCGGAGCCCGACCCGGGGGCCGAGCCTACGCCGCGGCCGTCGTCGGTGATCCGCAGGCGTACCTGACCGTCGGCGCCGGCGAGCTCGATGACGCAGGTGGTGGCCCCGCTGTGCCGTACGACGTTGGTCACCCCCTCCCGCACCACCCAGCCGAGGAGGGCCTCGGTCTGCGAGGGCAGCGGCGGGCCGGACTCCTTGACGACGGCCTCGATCCCGGCCGCCGTCAGGGCCGAGCGGGCGCGGTCCAGCTCGGTGGAGAGGCTGCCCTCGCGGTAGCCGGTGACGGCCTCGCGGATCTCGGTGAGGGCCTGGCGCCCCACCGCCTCGATGTCGGCGACCTGGGCGAGGGCGGCGTCCAGGTCGCGCGGGGCGAGCCGGCGGGCGGCCTCGGCCTTGACGACGACCACGGAGAGGGTGTGCCCCAGCAGGTCGTGCAGGTCGCGGGAGAAACGCAGCCGCTCCTCGGCGACGGCGTTGCGGGCCAGCTCCTGGCGGGTGGCGCGCAGCTGGGTCACCGCGTCGAAGAGGGTGAGCATGGCCGCGGTCACCAGGCCGGAGATGAGGCTGCCGTACCCGATGGACACGCCGTCCCAGATGTCGCCGCTGCGCAGCCCGGAGACGATCCCGGCGGACACCGCGAGGGCGACGAGGACGGGACCCATCCGCCGGCCGCGCACCACGATCCCCACGGCCAGCGACAGCAGCGGGAAGAACACCAGCCAGCTGCCGCCGTAGCCGATGGCGAGGGCGTAGGTGACGGCGGCCAGCGCGAGCAGGTACAGCCGGGGCGCCTTCCCGGCCGCGGCGCGCGGGTTGAGGGCGGTGAAGACGACCCCGATGTAGAGGGAGTTGAAGGCCAGCAGGCCGAGGCCGCCGAGCCAGGGGTTGGCGGCCTTGCCCTGCAGGAGGTGGGACAGGGCGCCCACGCCCATCAGCAGCCAGGGCAGGAAGGTGAAGCGGGTCGGGGGCTTGAGGTCCTCGATCTCCGCGGAGGCGGACCGGGTCACCCGCAGGTGCCGCCACTCGCGCCAGATGCGTGCCGGCAGCGGGGGCCGGGATTCCGTCGTCGCCATGGCCGTCGTCTCCTCCTTCTCCACGGTGCCGGTGGTCTTCACGGGGTGCGTGCCGAGCGGCGGTAGGCGTACACGGCGTACGCGCCGAACAGGGCCGTCCACGCGGCGAGCACGGCGACGGTACCCGCCCGCGGGACCGCGCCGTCGGCGATGCTCCAGCCGAGCTGCCCGAAGCGGTGGGACGGGGTCCACTCGGAGACCGCCCGCAGCCAGCCGGGGAAGACGGACGAGGGGATCCACAGTCCGCCGACGACGGACAGGCCCAGGTTGCAGGCCATGTTCACCACGCCGGTGGTCTGCCCGGACAGCCGGTAGCCGTTGCCGAGGCCGAGCAGGGTGAAGGGGGCGGTGCCGATCCACAGCAGCCCGCCGACCGCCGCCCACTGCCAGGGCTCCAGTTCGACGCCGTTGACGAGCCCGCCGGCCAGCAGGACGGCCAGGATGGCGGGCAGCACGGTGACCGAGCCGCTGATGCAGCGGCCGGTGACGACCAGCAGCGGGGACATGGGGGTGATCCGCAGCTGGCGCAGCCAGCCGAGGCCCTTGTCCTCCGCGACGCTGGACCCGGTGGACACCGCCGAGCCCAGCGCGCCGTACGCGGCCATGCCGATCATGGAGGCCAGCGCGATGGACTTGTCCTCCTCCGAGCCGCTGACCCCGAGGTTGGTGAAGAGCAGGTACATCATGACGGGCATGCCGACGCCGAAGATCACGAATCCGGCGTCGCGCAGGGTGCGGCGGATCTCCAGCGAGACGTAGGCGAGCAGCATCAGACCTTCTCCTCGGTGAGGGCGGCGGTGTCCGTGGCGGTGGCGGGGGTGGCGTCCTCGGCGGAGGACTGCGAGGTCAGGGAGAGGAACGCGTCCTCCAGGCTGGCGGCGGTCACCGTCAGGCCGCGGACCATGCCGCGGTCGGCGAGGGCGACGACGGTGGCGTCGGAGTCCGCGGAGCGCAGCAGGGCGCGGTCGCCGCGGACCTCCACGGTCACCACCCCGGGCAGTTGCCGCAGGCCCTCGGTGGGGGTCCCGGCCAGGTCGAAGGAGACGAGGTTGCCGCCGACGGCCCGCTTGATGCGCTCGCCGCTGTCGTCGGCGACGACACGGCCGCGGTCGATGACCACGATGCGATCGGCGTTCTCGTCCGCCTCCTCCAGGTAGTGGGTGGAGAACAGCACGGTGTTGCCGCGGGCCGCGTACGCCCGCATCGAGTCCCAGAAGGCGCGCCGGGCCTCGACGTCGAGGGCGGCGGTGGGCTCGTCCAGCACGATGAGCTCGGGGTTGCCGGCCAGGGCCACGGCGAAGCGGACCCGCTGCGCCTGGCCGCCGGAGAGCCGGTCGGCGCGGCGGCCGGCGACCTCGGTGAGGCCGGCCAGCTCCAGGGCCTCGGCCACGGGCATGGGGCGTGGGTAGGTGCGCGCCACGAAGGTGAGCAGCTCCCGTACGGTCACCCGGGGGATCGGCCGGCCGTCCTGCAGCATCGCGCCGATCCGGCCCGCGCGGACCGCCGTGTGCGGGGTGGTGCCGAAGAGCCTGACCTCGCCGCTGTCGGGTTCGTTGAGCCCGAGCAGCAGGCTGATCGTGGTGGACTTGCCCGCGCCGTTGCGGCCGAGCAGGGCGACGGACTCCCCCCGCCGGATCTCCAGGTCGACGCCGTCCACCGCGCGTACCGCGCCGAACGTCTTGACGGCCCTGGTGAAATTCACTGTCGTCGTCATGTCACCGACACTAGGGCGGCCGCCCCCCGCCGGGTCAGTGGGGAATGTACGGACCCGGGCAGGACAAATGTCACTACCGGCGGCCGTTCTGACGACGCGTCAGCTATTCCCAGCGGCCGGGCGATGCGTTATACATGGGCTGGCTAGAACGCGTTCTAGTAGACGCCCTGGCGGGGCCGACGGTGCGGACGGCCGCGCCAGGGCCCACCGCGCAGCGAAGGAGCCGCCGGACATGCCGATCGACGTCGTCGCCGCCACCTCGGCCGAACCCCGCAGCGCCGAACTCGTCTGGGACCACAGGGACGTCATCCTCTACCACCTGGGCCTCGGCGCGAACACCCTCAACTACGCCCTCGAAGGCCCCGGCCTGCAGGTCCTGCCCAGCTTCGCCACCGTCGCCGGCGGCTCGGTCGCCGCCGGGGACGCCCGGGGCGGGCTGTCCCTTCCCGGCATCGAGATCGACCTCGCCGCCGTCCTGCACGGCGCGCAGCGCATCGAGGTGCACCGCCCGGTCCCCGTCCGCGGCCGGGCGCTGCAGACCTCGCGCGTCGCCGACGTGTACGACAAGGGCAAGGCCGCCGTCATCGTGCTGCGCCGCGAGGTCACCGACGAGCAGGGGCCGCTGTGGACCTCCGACGCGCAGATCTTCGTCCGCGGCGAGGGCGGCTTCGGCGGCGACCGCGGCCCCTCCGCCCGCACCGCGCCGCCCGGACGGGCCCCCGACCGCACCGTCCTGCGTGCCACCCGGGAGGACCAGGCGCTGCTCTACCGGCTCTCCGGCGACTGGAACCCGCTGCACGCCGACCCCGAGTTCGCCAAGCACGCCGGCTTCGACCGGCCCATCCTGCACGGCCTGTGCTCCTACGGCATCACGCTCAAGGCCGTCGTCGACACCCTGCTCGGCGACGACGCGGGCCGCGTACGGTCCTGCTCCACCCGCTTCGCCGGGGTCTTCCTCCCCGGCGAGACCCTGCGCATCCGGATGTGGTCCGAACAGGGCCGCGTCCTGGCGTCGGCGACCGCCGTCGAACGGGACGACGCGCCGGTCCTCGCCGACACCGTCGTCGAGTACTCGTAGGCCCCGGAGGGGAGAGGGGAACACCCATGCGTGCAGCGCTCCTGCAGGAGATCGGCCAGGACAAGCTCGAGGTCGTCGACGACATCGAGACGGTGGGCTTCGGCCCGGGCAAGGTGCGCATCCGGCTGCGGGCGACCGGGCTGTGCCACTCCGACCTGTCCGCCATGAGCGGCGTCCTGCCGCAGCCGGCGCCCTTCGTCCCCGGCCACGAGGGCGCCGGGGAGATCGTCGAGACCGGCGAGGGCGTCGAGGGCCTCACGGCCGGCGACCGGGTCCTGGTCTGCTGGCTCCCGGCCTGCGGCGCCTGCCCGGCCTGCCGGCGCGGCCAGTCCCACCTGTGCCTGGCCGGCTTCATGAACGCCGGTACGCCCACCTTCCGCCGCCCCGCCGGGGACGTCTTCGGCTTCGCGGGCACCGGCACCTTCGCCGAGGAGGTCGTGGTCTCCGCCTCCTGCGCCGTGCCCATCCCCGACGACCTGCCGTACGAGATCGCCGCCCTCATCGGCTGCGGCGTCACGACCGGCATCGGCGCCGCGCTGAACACCGCGCGGGTCACCCCCGGCTCGTCCGTCGCCGTCATCGGCTGCGGCGGCGTCGGCATCAGCGTCATCCAGGGGGCCCGCGCCTCCGGCGCCTCGGAGATCATCGCCGTCGACCCCGTGGAGTCCCGCCGCGACGCGGCCCTGCGCTTCGGCGCCACCGACGCGGTCGCCCCGGAGGAACTGGCCGACGCCAAGGCCAAGATCACCGGCAGTGAGGGCTTCGACTACGTCTTCGAGGTCGTCGGCCGCAGCGCCACGGCCCGCACGGCCTACGAGACCACCCGCCGCGGCGGGACGCTCTGCGTCGTCGGCGCCGGGGCGATGGACGACCTCCTGCAGATCAACATGTTCGAGCTCTTCTTCGACGAGAAGCGCATCCTGCCCTCCCTCTACGGCGGCGGCGACGTCCTGCGGTCCTACGACCGCGTCATCCGCCTCTGGCGCGCCGGACGCGTGGACCTGGAGGGGCTCATCACCCACCGCGTACGGCTCGACCAGATCAACGAGGCCGTCGACCAGATGCGCAGCGGTGAGGCGCTGCGCACCTGCATCGCGGTCTGACACCAGGGCTGGAGAAGGCATGGGCGTGCTGGACGGCAGGACGGCGATCGTGACGGGGGCCGGACGCGGCCTGGGCCGTGCGGAGGCGCTGGAACTGGCGCGGCTGGGCGCCAACGTGGTCGTCAACGACTACGGGCAGCCCGGCCGCGACGGCTCCGGCGCGGCGTCGGCGACCCCCGCGGACGAGGTCGTCGCCGAGATCGCCGCCGCCGGCGGCCACGCGGTGCCGCACCACGGGGACGTCGCCGACTTCGGGCAGGCGCAGGACCTGGTCGGGCTGGCGGTCGGCACGTACGGGGCCCTCGACATCCTGGTCAACAACGCGGGGATCCTGCGGGACCGCATGGTCTTCTCGATGACCGAGGACGAGTGGGACTCCGTCGTCCGGGTCCACCTCAAGGGCCACTTCGCCACCACCCGGTTCGCCGCCGCCCACTGGCGCGAGCGCGCCAAGACCACGGACGCCCCGGTCTACGGCCGGGTCGTCAACACCTCGTCCGAGGCGTTCCTCGCCGGCTCGGCCGGCCAGCCCAACTACGCGGCAGCCAAGGGCGGCATCGTCGGCCTCACCTCGTCGACGGCCGCCGCCCTCGGCAGGTACGGCGTACGCGTCAACGCCATCTGCCCCCGGGCGCGCACGCGGATGACCGAGGACGTCTTCGCGGGCCTCGGGCGGCCCGGGGACGGGCCGGACCCGCTGGGGGTGGAGCATGTCGCCCCGCTCGTCGGCTACTTGGCGTCACCGGCGGCCGACCGGATCACCGGTCAGCTGTTCGTCGTGCACGGCGGGATGGTGGCGGTGATGGACCGCCCCCGCGTCGCGGCGAGGTTCGACACCGCCAAGGAGGCGTTCACCCACGACGAGCTGGACGACCTGCTCACCCCGTACTGGGCGGGCCGTGACCCCGGTGACACCTTCGCCGCCACCGACGTCCTGGCCCTGCGCCACGGGGGCTGAACCGGGCCTTCCGGGCTCCGGGCCCGTCAGACCTCCATGGCGGGGGGCCCGGAGGGGCGGCGGTGGCGGCCGTGCGGCGCCTGGACCACCTGGGCGCTGTCGTCTTGGGCGGAAGCCGTACCGCGGTGGCGGCCGGCGTGCTGGCCCTCGGCGGAACCGTCCTCGAGGCGGGCCTCGGCGGCGGTGTCGTGTCGGGCATCGGACATGAGGAAACTCCCCGTGACTAGCGTGCAAGGTGCGCGGAACGCCGCAGGAGTTTACCGATTCAAGATCCTGTGGCCAGCGGCGCCTTCTGCAACGGGAGCACAGGGCTGGTCGTGGCCGCCTCCGGGACGTCCGCGGGAGCGCCCTCCGCCGCGCTCCCCGGCGGGGGCGGCACGGGCACCGCGGGCGGCGCCTGGTACTCCACCGTGCCGCACGGGCAGTGCGTGCAGGCGTACGGCAGGCGCAGCACCCCGCGGTCCGACCACAGGCCGGCCCCGGGCAGCCAGCCCTCCGGCGCCGACAGCCAGGTGGTACGGCGTTCCCCGGGCCGCCAGACCGCCAGCGACGTGCCGTGCGGGCCGTCCGCGCGCAGCGCCACCGCGCACGCCTCGGGCATCAGCACCTGGCCGGGCTGCGCCGCGAACGGGGTGAGCACCGCGTCCGGGACACGCAGGCACTCGGCGAACCGCAGGGGCCGGCGGCTGCCCAGGACGCCCCAGCCGATGCGGTCCTCGCCGGTGGCGTCGGTGCGCACTATCAGCAGCCCGCTGTCCGGCTCCGCGAGCAGCAACCGGTCGTTGCTCCCCTCGGTGATCTGCAGCAGCGGGCTGACCGCCCCGGCCCGCTCCAGGTCGACGGCGACCGTCTTGACCGTCCCCTCCGCCTCGCGGTCCAGCGCGAGCAGCCGGCCCGCCCGGTCCAGCCACGCGCCGCCCCCGCAGCGGCCCGGGACCTCCGCCAGCCGGCGCGGCCGCAGGTCCCGGTCGTCGTGCACCAGCCACACCGCCGACACCTCGCGCACCGGGTCGTAGGTGAGCGCGTACGCCTCGCCGGAGGCGACCGGGGGCAGCAGTCGCGCCTCCGCGTCCCCGCCCGGCAGCGAGCCGACGAGCAGTTCGCCGGTCCCGGGACCGGTCGGGTAGAGCAGGGCGAGGTCGTACCGGTCGGCGACCCGGCGGCGGATGAGCACGCGGCCGTCGGGCAACGGCAGGACCTCGGAGCACTGTTCCTCGGGCTGGTTGCCGGGCAGGGGCACGGTGTACGGCTCGGGCCCGCCGAGCGTCCAGCGCTCGGGGTACCAGCCGTCACCCCCGTCGGGTGCCTGGGCCAGGCAGGCGGCGTAGGAGCCGTCCGCGGCGATCGTGAACCCGGCCCGTCGCACGGTGGTGGTCTCGGTGGCGCAGGCTGTCATGGTGTGGCTCACCTCCGGGCCACGACGCTAGTTTTGGCACGCCCGGGCGTCCGACACGAGTTGGTGGTCTTCACACATAAGGGTGGCTCTCGTCCCGTTCCGTCGGACTTCGGATGCTCGGTGTGCTCATGACCAGCCCGGGATTCCGGCCGCCCGCCACCGGCGCGGTAACCTCGACCCGTGCCGAAACTGTCCGACGTCATCGCCGCCCTCGAAGCCCTCTGGCCTCCGGCATGGGCCGAGCAGTGGGATGCCGTCGGTCTCGTCTGCGGGGACCCGGACGCGGAGGTCGGCCGGGTCCTGTTCGCCGTCGACCCGGTCCGGGAGGTCGTCGAGGAGGCGATCGCCACCGGCGCCGACCTGCTGGTCACGCACCACCCGCTCTACCTGCGCGGGACGACGACGGTCGCGGCGACCGGCTTCAAGGGCCGCGTCGTGCACACCCTGATCAAGAACGACGTCGCGCTGCACGTGGCGCACACCAACGCCGACCGGGCCGACCCCGGGGTCTCCGACGCCCTCGCCGAGGCCGTCGGCCTGCGGGTCACCGGACCCCTCGTGCCCGACCCCGCCGACCTGGCCGGCCGCCGCGGCCTCGGCCGGATCGGCGAACTGCCCGAGCCGATGACGCTGGCGGAGTTCGCGCGCCGTGCGGCGGCCGGCCTGCCGGCCACCGCGACCGGACTGCGCGTCGCGGGCGACCCGGAGCGGCAGGTCCGCACCGTGGCGGTGTGCGGCGGCTCCGGCGACAGCCTCTTCGACGATGTGCGCAGGGCCGGGGTGGACGTCTACCTCACCGCCGACCTGCGCCACCACCCGGCGTCCGAGGCGCAGCAGGCGGGTCCGCCCGCGCTCGTCGACGCCGCCCACTGGGCCACCGAATGGCCCTGGTGCGAGCAGGCCGCGCGCCGGCTCGACGAGGTCTGCGAACGGCACGGCTGGGCACTGCGAACGTCCGTTTCGCGCGCCGTCACCGACCCGTGGACGGCCCACGCCCCGGCACTTCCCCTTGACGAACCCACGACCTCAGGAGCCCCCCGCTGAAAGCCGCGCCCGCAGACCAGATCCGACTGCTTGAGGTCCAGGCCCTCGACGCGCGCCTCGCGCAGCTGGACCACAAGCGCATCAACCTTCCCGAGCACGCGGAGATCGAGCGCCTGAACTCCGACGTGACCCAGCTGCGCGACCTGCTGGTCGCCGCCCAGACCGAGGAGAGCGACACCGCCCGCGAGCAGACCAAGGCCGAGCAGGACGTGGACCAGGTGCGCAAGCGCGCCGTCCGCGACCAGGAGCGGCTGGACTCCGGCGCGGTCTCCTCCCCCAAGGACCTGGAGAACCTGCAGCGCGAGATCGCCTCGCTCGCCAAGCGGCAGAGCGACCTCGAGGACGTCGTCCTGGAGGTCATGGAGCGCCGCGAGGGCCTGCAGGAGCGGGTCCAGGAGCTGACCGGGCGCCTGGAGTCCGTGCAGGCCAAGGCCGGCGAGTCCACGGAGCGCCGCAACGTGGTGCTGCAGGAGATCGACGCCGAGGGCTCCACGGTCACCAAGGAGCGCGAGATCATCGCCGGTTCGGTCCCCGCCGACCTGCTGAAGCTCTACGACAAGCTGCGCGGCCAGTCCGGCGGCGTCGGCGCCGCCCGGCTCTACCAGAAGCGCTGTGAGGGCTGCCGGCTGGAGCTGAACATCACCGAGCTCAACGAGGTGCGGGCGGCCGCCGCCGACGAGGTCGTGCGCTGCGAGAACTGCCGCCGCATCCTCGTCCGCACCCCCGAGTCGGGCCTGTAATGGCCCGTACGTTGGTGGTGGAGGCCGACGGTGGGTCCCGGGGCAACCCGGGACCGGCCGGGTACGGCGCCGTCGTCTGCGACGGCGCCACGGGTGAAGTGCTCGCCGAGGCCGCCGAGTTCATCGGCCGGCACACCAACAACGTCGCCGAGTACCGGGGCCTGATCGCCGGGCTGCGCGCGGCGCGCGCGATCGACCCGCAGGCCCGGGTACGGGTGCGGATGGACTCCAAGCTGGTCGTCGAGCAGATGTCCGGCCGCTGGAAGATCAAGCACCCGGACATGCGGCCGCTGGCCGCCGAGGCGAAGACCGTCCTGCCGGCGGAGCAGGTCAGCTACGAGTGGATCCCGCGCGAGAAGAACAAGCACGCCGACCGGCTCGCCAACGAGGCGATGGACGCCGGCAAGCGCGGCGAGCAGTGGGAGCCCGGCCGCTCCGCCGCCGCGCTGGTCACCGCCGCCACCGAGCCCGAACCGGTGGACGAGGCCGCGAACGAGGCACCCAAGGCCCCGCCCGTCGGCTGGGCGGCGGCGGCCGACCTCGGCACGCCCACCACCTTCGTCCTGCTGCGGCACGGCGAGACCCCGCTCACCGCGGACAAGCGCTTCTCCGGCAGCGGCGGCGACGACCCGGAACTCTCGGAGAAGGGCCTCTGGCAGGCCCGGCGCGCCGCCGACACCCTCGCCGCCCGCGGCACCGTCCAGGCCGTCGTCACCTCGCCGCTGGCGCGCTGCCGGCAGACCGCGCAGGCCGTCGCGGACCGGCTCGGCCTCGACGTACGCGTCGACGAAGGGCTGCGCGAGACCGACTTCGGCGCCTGGGAGGGGCTCACCTTCGCCGAGGCGAAGGAGCGCTACCCGGACGAACTCGACGCCTGGCTCGGCTCGGCCAAGGCCGCCCCGCCCGGCGGGGAGAGCTTCGCCGCCGTCGCCCGCCGGGTCTCCCTCTCCCGGGACAAGCTCCTCGCCCGTCACCCCGGCCGCACGGTCCTGCTGGTCACCCACGTCACCCCGATCAAGACCCTGGTCCGCCTCGCCCTGGGCGCCCCGCCGGAGTCGCTGTTCCGGATGGAGCTGTCGCCGGCGGCGCTGTCGGCGGTGGCGTACTACGGGGACGGGAACGCGTCGCTGCGGCTGCTCAACGACACGTCACACCTGCGCTGACGGCGCGGGCCGCGCCGTTGCCCGCAGCGCGGCCGCCTCGCGGGCGAGCCGCTCCACCCGGTCCCAGTCGCGGTCCCGCAGGGCGTCCTGCGGGACCATCCAACTACCGCCCACGCAGGCGACGTTGGGCAGCGCCAGATACGCCGGCGCGCGCTCCGCGTCGATGCCGCCGGTCGGGCAGAACCGGACGTCCGGCAGCGGGGCGGCCAGCGCCCTGAGGTACGCCGTGCCGCCGGCCGCCTCCGCGGGGAAGAACTTCAGCTCCGTCACGCCGCGTTCGGCCAGGGCGACCACCTCGGAGGCGGTCGACACGCCGGGCAGGAACGGCAGCCCGGACGCGGTCATCGTGTCCAGCAGGCCCGGCGTCCACCCCGGGCTCACCAGGAACCGCGCCCCGGCCCTCGCCGCCGCCC
>NZ_JARAVO010000132.1:0-25089 GCF_033792805.1 Streptomyces sp. PA03-1a | reverse complement strand
GGAAGGCGCCGACCGCGTTGACGCCGCCCCCTCCGCCGCCAAGGACCTGCCCACCAACGAGGGCCTGACGACGTCCTTCCAGTCCTACCTCAACGCGGGCGGCGTCAACGCGGTCGGCGCCTTCCGGGACACCGCGAGGTACCTCCGCGCGCTGCCCGGTCAGGGCCAGGTCATCACCAACGTGTCGCTGGGGGACCTCACCGACCAGGGCATGGCCGACGCGGGCGACGAGTACGTGCGCCTCAACGGCCCCACCACGGTGCTCCGCGACGGCAAGCGCTACCTCGACTTCCCCTCCCTGCCGCTCATACCGACCTACACCAGCGACAACAAGGGCCGCCTCGACGCGGCCGGCGCCATCGAGGGCCAGGACCCCAACCTCGCCGAAGTGCTGCTCGACTTCTCGATGATGGCCCCGCTGCCGCACGACCGGCAGCGCCCGGAGGCCACCGGCAGCGGCGCCACCGACCTGCTGGGCATCGCGCCCGGCGCGCAGTACCGGCTCGTGATCCCCGAGGAGCCCTCGGCCACCGGCATCGCGGCCGCGCTGCGGGCCGCGGCCGCCCAGAAGCCCCGGCCGGACGTCATCACGGCGAGCCTCGGCTTCGGCACGGACGGCTCGATCGGCTTCCCCTCGCGGTGGCTGGAGGACGACCCGGAGATCAGGGACACCCTGCGCGCCATCGTGGACTCGGGGATCGTCGTGGTCGTGTCGTCCAACGACGGCACCCGCCTGGGCCTGCCGGTGTCGGTCGGCCCCGACGGCGGCAGCACCCCGACCGACGTGACGTCGAGCAGCCGCGCGCAGACGTCGATCGACGACGTCGCCCCCACCACCACCCCCACCCTGGTCCGTGACACCGGGGTGATCGCCGCCGGCGGCACCACAGTCGACGACACCCTGAGCTCGGACGACGTACGCACCGCCGTCTACCCGACCACCCGCTACAACGGCTCCGCCGGCTACTCCTCGGGGTTCGGCACCCGGATCGACCTGGCGGCGCCCGGCGACAACCTGCCCTCGCTGATCCACACACCGGACGGTCCGGGCGTGGTGCTCAACGGCGGCACCTCGGCCTCGGCCCCGATGATCGCCGCTGCGGCGGCCAACGTGCTGGCGGCCGCCGAGGCGACCGGGCAGAAGCTCAGCCCGCGTGAGGTCCGGAAGCTGCTGGTGGACACCGGCCGCCCGATCGCCCAGCCCCCGCAGGCCGACCGGGAACTGCGCATGGGCCCCCAGCTGGACGTGACAGCGGCGGTGGAGAAGGTGCTCGCCAAGCGCCATTCCCTCACCCCGGCCTCGGTACGGCTGTCCGTCGCCGAGCGCCAGCTGCTGTCGGTGAGCCCGACCACCGCCTTCGTCGAGGCCACCGATCCCTCCGCGATCGACCTGGCGGGCCCCGCCGACGCCTGGGGCAACCCGTCCGGGCAGAACGCGGTCTCGCCCATCACCTTCGGTCTCGACCTCACCGGCGGGCACCGGAAGCTGACGTACCGTCTGCGCGTCGGTGAGCACGGCACGATCCCGTCCGCCGGCCCGAGCCTGCGCGTCCTGCCGCGCGAGCTGCTGGCCGCCGCCGGCCTGCCCCTCGCCTCCGGCGAAGCGCGCACCGTACAGGTGACGTTCGAGGCCCTCGACGGCCACAAGGTGGTGGCCTCGACCGGTCAGCGGCTCACCTTCGGCGCGGCCGACGGCACCTATGTGCAGCCGAAGGCCCCGACCGCGCCCGGCTCGTCCCCGCTGGGCAAGTCCGTCACCGTGCACTACGACCTCACCGGCCTGCGGGACGCGACCGCCCCCGAGCTGGTGCTCTCCTCGGTCGGCCACTGGACGCCCTTCACCACCAGCGACAAGTGGCGTGCCCAGTGGCGCACCCCGCTCACCGGCACCAAGGGCACGGTGACCATCCCCGCCTCCGCCTTCGCGCCGGGTGGCGCCGGGCTCTACGGCATCGGCGTCACGCTCTACGACGGCCAGGTCTTCGGGGACTTCCGCGCACTGCGCGTCGGACCCGGCGCCGACCAGCGGCCGCAGGCACCGCTGCTGGGGCAGGGGAAGTCCGCCACGGCGCACGCCGTCGAACTGACCCGGGCGGAGCCGCGGTTGACGGTCTCCTGGGACGCCTCCTCGGCTCCGCACGCCGACGGCGCGGCCATCGAGTTCCTCACCCCGGCACCCACCCTGTACGGGGCTCTCAACACCGCCACCAACCAGAACGGCAGCGGCCGCGACGACAACGGCGTCGACCACGCCTCCACCCTCTTCCGGGCCCTGCCGTCGGTGAAGGGCCGGACCGTGCTCGACCTCAAGGCCCTCGGCCTGCCGACCGGACTGCAGTACCCGGTCCGGGTCCTGCCCACGCGGGCGGGCAAGCCCGTCGGACAGGCCTCGCCCACGTCGTTCGTGCAGTACCTCGACGGCGACACGGTCTCCGGCACCCTGGAGAACATCGAGGTCAGCGGGGGCACGGCGCTGCTCGCCACCGATGACTTCGCCGAGGGCGACGACGGCTGGATCCACCTGGAGGGCTCGGCCACCACCGCGTACTCGCTCTCCGAGGGAACCCTCGGCACCACGGTGTCCCGCCAGACCGGCACCTCGATGATGCAGGAGGTCCTGGGGGCCGACCCCGGCACGGGACACACCCTGATCGGCCACCGGCCGTTCGACGGCGGTGTGCTCCCCGAGGTCGACCTGCGCGACACGAAGACCGGTGCGCGCGTGAGGCTCAGCACCCTCGACCCGGGCACCGGCTCGACGTCGGTGTACTTCCAGGGCGGAGCCGTCGACCCGGCCCGGCACCGGGCGGCCGTGACGACCTTCGACGGGGTCTCGGGCGTGGCCTCGCTGTGGACCGTCGACATGGCCACCGGCAAGATCTCCGCGCCGATCCCGCTCAACGCGGACAACCCGGGGCGGGCCTTCGGCAACGTCTCCGTCGACGCCTCGACCGGCACGTTCTTCGTGGCCACCACCGGCACCATGGGGCCCTGCCTGTCCGGGCGCGTCCCCTACTGGGCGGTGTCGGTCGACCCCGGCACCCGCGAGGTGTCGCCGCTGACCACCATGCCGGCCTGCACCGCCGGGCTCCTGCCCGACGGCAAGGGCGACCGGGTGTACGTCGCCGCCGGACCCGCCACCCCCAGCTACACCACGGGCGAGTTCCCGACCGGCACCTGGCGTTCGGCCGATCAGAAGTCCCTGGCCACCTCCGCGCCGGCCGACCTCGGCACCCGGGGCGTCATGTGGCCGGTGCTCGACACCCGGCACCACGTCGCCCTCGTCGCCCACCTGTACGAGGAGGCCACCACCGGCGACAACAACGCCCTCAGCGAGATCACCGTCCTCGACCCCGACACCGGGAAGGTGCTCGCCCGGCACCCCGTCGCCAACCTCGTCAACTCCACGCTGAGCACGTCCAACTTCGACTTCACCAGCCGGCGCGGCCTGTTCCTCGACCCCGCCACGCGTACCGTCTTCCTGGTGAACCCCTGGGCCAACGGCCTCCAGCGGTTCACCTACTGACCGGACACCTACGGGGCCGGGTCCGCCACGACCGGTGGCGGACCCGGCCCCGTGGTCGTCCGACGACGCCTGTGCTAGGTTGATCGCGTTGCAGTTTTGGTACCCATGAACTTTACGTGCACCTGCCGGGATGTGACCGACAGGTGCATTTTTTGTTTTCCGGTTGTCCCGGAGGGGTCATTGCGGCGACGGAGGTCCGCAAAGTGCGGGCTTCATGTACTGCTCCCGAAGGAGATTCCCATGGCGACCGGCACCGTGAAGTGGTTCAACTCGGAAAAGGGCTTCGGCTTCATCGAGCAGGACGGCGGCGGCGCCGACGTCTTCGCTCACTACTCCAACATCGCCACCCAGGGCTTCCGTGAGCTCCAGGAGGGCCAGAAGGTGAGCTTCGACGTCACGCAGGGCCAGAAGGGCCCGCAGGCCGAGAACATCCTCCCCATCTGACCCACCGGGGATGTAAGGGGCCGGCACCTCACGGGGTGCCGGCCCTTCCTCTTTCGGGGCCGTGCGGGCACGCCGGGTCTACGGGGCGAGCGCCGCGGTGACGGCGGCCAGGTACCGGTCCACCGGACCCGCGGTGAGCAGACCGCTGCCCGCGCCCGCGAGTTCCCCGGCGGCGGGGAGCAGGCGGGCGTGGAGCGCCTCCAGGACGTCGCGGTCGCCGAGCTCGACGGCGAGCACGGACTGCACGCAGCACAGGGCCTCGTACATCAGGTCGGGGGGTGGCTCGGGCAGGGCCCGCAGGGCCGCCAGGGCCTCGGCACGGCGGCCGGCGCGCAGCAGGACGAAGGGTTGGGCCCACGGCCGGTACGGCCCCCACTCCGCCGCGGGGTCGACACGCTCGGCGATCCGCGCCGCCGGGACGCTGCCGTCGGCCAGGTCGAGGCAGAGCAGCGCGAGCGGCAGCAGACCCCGTTCCACACCCGGCATCCCGGCGCCCTCCAGGCGTGCGGCGGCGGCCCGGTAGGCGGCCCCGGCCCGCGGCCCGCCCCCGGAGGCGGCCGTCCGCAGGGCCCGGTACCACTGCGTGAACACGCCGGCCAGGGGCAGTTCGTGGCGTTCGGCCAGGACGTCGACCGCGGCGGCGTGCACGTCGGCCGCGGGGAGGTCGGCGAGCGCGCTGCGGGCCTGTACCCGGATCAGGTGACCGAGCACCTCGTACGTCGTCAGCCCGTGCCGCCGGGCCAGCGCCACCAGTTCGGCGCCGATCGCGTCCCGCCGCGGCGCGAGGCCCGCCCGGGCGCAGGTCTGCATGAACACCCCGTTGAGCGCGAAGGCGAGGAGCGCCGGGTCGTCGAGCCGGCGGGCCGTCTCCTCGGCCTGCCGGGCCGCAAGCGGTCCGCGGGCGGAGCGGATGCCGCGCGTCTCCACCGCGATCGTGGCCAGCAGGCGGCAGCGTGCGGTCTCGTGCGCGGCGTCGGCTGGCAGGGCGGCCAGGGTGCGCTCGGCGACGGCGACGATACGGCGGGCCTGCTCCGGGTCGTCGCTGCGGGTCCAGATCGCGGGGACGTCGTAGGCACCGATCACCCGGGCGGTCAGCTCCGGGTCGCCGGACTCCTCCGCCGCGGCGACGGCCGCCAGGCGGTGCTCCCGGGTGGCCTCCAGGCCGCCGCCCCCGGTCAGCGCGAGATTGCGGAGGAGGCCGACCGTCGACTCCAGCCGTGCGCGGGCCCCGGCGGCGACCGTGCGGTCATACGCCTGGGCCGCCCGGGCCCACACCCGGGCGGCCGCGTCGCCCGGGCCGGCGGGCGCGGGCGCCGGCGGGTCCAGGCGCGGGTCCTGGGCGAGCATGTCCGCCTCCAGACGGCGCAGCGCCGCTCCCGGGTCGAGCCCCAGTCCCCGGGCCAGCATCGCGCGGGCCCGGCGCAGCACGGCGAGCGCGTCCCCCTGACGGCCCGACCGGTACAGCGCGAGCGCCAGCAGCCGCCAGGCGTCCTCCCGCCACGGATGCGCGATCAGGTGCGCGTCCAGGTCGGGCACCGCCTCGGCGGCAAGGCCCAGCTCCAGCCGGGCCTCCGCCCGCCGTTCCACCGCCCGCAGCCGCAGTTCGGCGAGGCGGGAACGCTCGCCGCGGGCCCACTCCCGGTCGGCGTACTCGCCGTACGAGGGACCGCGCCACAGGTCCAGCGCCTCCTCGAGCCGCGTCAGCGCCGCCGCGGGCGGCAGTGCCGCGGCGGCGTCGACGGCGGCCTCGAACCGCCAGGCGTCCACGCTGTCCGGGTCCGCCCGCAGCGCGTACCCGGTGCCCGCGGTGACCAGCAGCCGGGCGGGGGCGCGGGGCGGCCGCTCCGGTTCCAGCTCGCGGCGCAGCGCCCCGACGAAGGTCTGCACGGCCCCGACGGCGCCGGCCGGGGGTTCGTCCCACAGGTCCGCCACCAGGCGGGTCACCGGTACGACACGCCGGCGCGCCACCACCAGCCGCGCCAGCACCTCCCGGTGCCGGGGGCCCTTGAGCGCCAGTGCGCGACCGTCGCCGTCCCAGGCGACGACCGGCCCGAGCACACCGAAAGCGACCCGCACCCTGCCCACCTCTCCGGCCGTCCTCCCCGCAGCCACGGTACGCGCTGACCGGATGCTGATCCGCGGGCGGGAGGCTCGGGGCGTCCGCCACCGCGGGCACGTCACTCCCCCACCACCGAACGAGAGCAGCGCACCATGACACCGGTCGTCCCCGGCTTCGCCTACCACCGCGTCCCCGTCGCCGACGGCGTCGCCCTCAACGTCGCCGTCGGCGGCTCGGGCAGCCCCGTCGTACTCCTGCACGGCTTCCCGCAGACCCACCTCATGTGGCGCCACGTCGCCGCCGACCTGGCCGCCGACCACACCGTGATCTGCCCCGACCTGCGTGGTTACGGTGCCAGCGACAAACCGGCCCCCGCGGGACCCGCCACGTACGCCAAGCGCACCATGGCCGCGGACGTCGTCGCGCTGGCCCGCGCGCTCGGTCACGACCGCTTCGCGCTCGCCGGCCACGACCGCGGTGCGCTGGTCGCCTTCCGCGCCGGGCTCGACCATCCCGACGCGGTCAGCCGGCTGGCCGTACTCGACGTGCTGCCCACCCTGGACATGTGGGACGTCCTGCGCGGCGCCGACGCCGCCGTGGGCTTCCACCTGTACCTGATGGCCCAGCCCCCGGGCCTGCCCGAGCAGATGATCGCCGCCGCCCCGGACGCCTTCTTCGGGCACTTCCTCGACGCGTGGAACCGGTCCCCGGAGACCTTCCCGCCCGCCGTGCGCGCCGCCTACCTCGACGCCTGCCGCGCGGCCGTCCCCTCGATCGTGGCCGACTACCGCGCCTCGGCGACCGTCGACGCCGACCACGACCGGGCCGACCGGGCCGCGGGCCGGCGGCTCCGGATGCCGGTCGCGGTCCTCCAGCAGGACTGGGGCGCCGCCCTCGGCTACGACGCCCGCGCTCTCTGGCAGGCCTGGGCCCCCGACCTGACGCACACCACCGTCGGTTGCGGCCACTTCATGGCGGAGGAGGACCCGGGACTCGTCGCGTCGGCCCTGCGGGCACTCGTCGCCTCCTGAGCCCCGGAAAACGGTCGAGGCCCGAGGCGGGAAGAACCTCGGAAGCGACTTACGTTACAGATATCAGTGGTAACGAATCTCGCGAACCGTGAGGAGCACCAGATGATCGTCACCTCCGCCCCCGGGCCCTGCTCGCCGCCGCGCACCGCGACCGCCGAGCACTGGTTCGACTTCATCTGCCCCTACTGCTACGTGGCCCAGGACCGCACCCGGATCCTCCGCGAGCACGGCATCCGCGTGGTCGGGCACGCGCTGCGGATCCACCCTTGGACGGGGCCCAGCGGCAGCCCTCCCGGCCGGCGCACGGACCCCGCGTACGCGCTCCTCGCCCACGAGGCCGAGGCGGCGGGCCTGCCGCTGCGCCGGACGGACCGCGGCACCCACTCGCGCCCCGCGCTGGAGGCCCACGAATGGCTCGCCGCGAGCGACCGCGAGGCCGCCGGCCGCTTCGCCGCCGCGGTGTTCGCGGCCAACTTCGCCGACGGCCTCGACATCGAGTCCCGGGAGCTGCTGGTCTCCCTCGCCGAGGAGGCCGGGGGCGACGCGAAGGGGCTGCGCGCGGCCTGGGGTTCCGCGGCGATGACCGACGCGCTGGCCGCGTCGGAGTTGCTCGCCTGGCGGTACGGCGTCCACGCCACACCCACCTGGGTCTCCCGACGTCACGGGATCGCCGGACTGCAGCCCCCGCAGCGGTTCCGCGACTGGGCCGCGGCGCTCGCCCGGTGAGGAGCGGCCGGCGAGTCGGCCTAGCCCAGCAGCGCCTGCATGTGGGCCGCGGCCTCACGGGCGGCCTCGTCGGGGGTACGGCCCTGCTCACGGGCGAACAGGTAGGCGGCGTACCAGTCCCACCAGTGGTGCTCCGGGGCGGTCGCCTCGTACGCGCCGTGGCGCTCCTCGGTCTCGTGCAGGAGCCCGGCCAGGGTCGGGACGTCCATGGCGGCACCTCCTCGGTCGTGCGGCCCGGAATCCCACGGTCCGCGAGGACGGTGGGATTCCGCAACCCGGGCGCCGTCAGCGCATCGAGCGGCTCCGGCTGTTCCCACACGGCGAGTGACCGCCCTCGGGGAGCGGGTTGCACCGGACGAGGTTCGGGCGACCTGCTCCGCCCGGCTCCCGGGGGCCCGGTAGAGCTCGTCGGGGAAGACGCCGCGGCGACGGGGACCCTGCTGGGCCGGCTCGACCAGCTGACCGGACCCCAGCGGGACGCGCCGCCCCTTCGCGCAGCCCGAAGTGGAGGCCGCGACGCGCGCGTGCCGGTACGAGGACCTGGGTTTCCTGGATGGACGCTGTTCGAGCTGATCGAGGCGGCCGCCCGCAGCGGCCGGCCGGAGGCCGCCGCCGGGGCGCTGGAACGCCTCGCCGAGCGCACCCGGGCCGCGGCAGCGAGTGGGCCCTGGGCGTCGAGACTTGCGCACGCGCGCTGCTCGACGAGTCCGTCATCTCGACCACGACCAGCTCCCCACCCCGACGTCCGGACGCACACACTAGCCGCGGTCGATCAAGGACCGGCCATGTCCGGTTGGCGCAGGCCGTTGACGACCAGGTCGGTGACGCGGCGGCCCCGGTCCCGGCCGCTCGACGCCGACGCGCCAGAGGAAGCCCATCAAGGGCAGCACGTCACCTTGGGTGACCACCTGGTAATCCGCGCCGTCCGGGTGTCAGTCGCGGTCCGTCAGGCGGCGCAGCAGACGACCTGCCTCGAGGACCTTGCGCACGTCCTCCGGCGGCAGGGTGCCCAGGCGCGCGGCGAGGGCCTCGGCCTCGCCGCGGGCCATCCGCACGAGTTCCCGCCGGCCCGGCGCGGTCATGACCACCCGTGTGGCACGGCCGTCGGCCGGGTCGGGTTCGCGGCGGACCAGCCCGGCCGCCTCCAGTTGCGTCACCGCGGCGGTGATCGTGGGCTGGGTGCAGGCGGCCCGCTCGGCGAGGACGCCGACGCGCGAGGGACCGTACTGGTTCAGCAGGGCGAGGACGATGAGCGGGGTCGGCTGGACCCTCGGCTCGGGGCGGGCGCGGCGCAGCAGCCGCACCAGGCGGTGCAGGGACACCACGAAGTCCAGGGCGTCTTCCTCACCGACCGCCGCCATCGTCGGCCCCCTCGCGTGGTCTCCGTCGGGTCAGGGGATCCCGATCGTGGGCGAGTACAGGTCCATCCACAGCGCCAGGTCGAGGGCGCGTTCCAGGCCGTGCCGGGCGGCGTGCGTGCTGACCGGGGTGTCGGTCCTGACCGCGTCCTCCAGCCAGGTCCGGCTGACCAGGTCGAACACCGGGTGCGTGGGCTTGGCCAGCAGGTCCTTGGCGTTCTCCTGGAGCGCGACGAAGTACTTGGGGTCCTGGGTGGAGGGGTACGGGCTCTTCACCCGGTCGTAGACCGAGCGGGGCAGCACGTCCGCGGTGGCCTCGCGCAGCAGGCTCTTCTCCCTGCCGTCGAAGGACTTCAGCGACCAGGGCGCGTTGTAGACGTACTGGACCAGGCGGTGGTCGCAGAACGGGACCCTGACCTCCAGGCCGTTGGCCATGCTCGCCCGGTCCTTGCGGTCGAGGAGGATGCGCACGAAGCGGGTGAGGTGGAGGTGGCTGATGACGCGCATCCGGTACTCGAAGTCGCTCTCGCCGTCGAGGCGTTCGACGCCGGCGACCGCGCGGCGGTAGCCGTCGTGGACGTAGCCCTCCAGGTCCAGGGACTTGGCCACCTGCTCGGTGAGGATGTTGCCGTCGTCGCCGAACTCCGTCGTGAACCGCACCAGCCAGGGGAAGGTGTCGGCCCTGCGGGCCTCCTCGTCGAAGAACTGGCGGTAGCCGCCGAAGACCTCGTCGGCCGACTCTCCGGAAAGGGCGACGGTCGAGTGCTGCCGGATGGCCTTGAACAGCAGGTAGAGGGAGGAGTCCATGTCGCCGAGCCCGGCCGGGATGTCACGGGCGCGGATCACCCTGGCCCGCACGTCCGGATCGGCGAGCTGGCCGGAGTCGAGGACGATGTCCTGGTGCTCGGTCCCGCAGAGATCGGCGACGTCGTGGACGAACGGGGTGTCGGGCGTCCCGCGCAGGCTGTCGGGGACGAAGTGCTCGGTCTGGCCGACGAAGTCGACCGCGAAGCTGCGCACCTTCTCGCCCTGGTCGGCGAGTTGCCGCGCCGCGATCGCCGTCATCGCCGAGGAGTCCAGGCCGCCGGAGAGCAGGGTGCAGCGCGGCACGTCGGAGACGAGTTGACGCCGCACGATGTCCTCGAGCAGCTCGCGCACGCGCGCGATCGAGGTCTCCTTGTCGTCGGTGTGCGGCTCGGTCCGCAGCGCCCAGTAGACGTGGGTGCGGATGCCGCCCCGTCCGACGGTGACGACGGTGCCGGGCTCGACCTCGCGCATGCCGTCCCAGATCGCGTGACCGGGTGTCTTGACGAAGGCGAAGAGCTCCCGCAGCCCGTCCAGGGTGACGTGGCGGGGGACGAGCGGGTTGGCCAGGATCGCCTTGGGCTCGGACCCGAACAGCACGCCGTCGTCGGTCGGGTAGTAGTAGAACGGCTTGATCCCCATCCTGTCGCGGATCATGACGAGCTTCTGCTCGCGGCTGTCCCAGATGGCGAAGGCGTACATGCCGTTGAGCCGTTCCGCCACGCCCTCCCCCCACTCCAGGTAGCCGCGCAGCACCACTTCGGTGTCGGAGGTGGTGGTGAAGCGGTGGCCGCGCACGGTCAGTTCCTTGCGCAGTTCGGTGAAGTTGTAGGCCTCACCCGAGTACACCATCGCCACCGCGCCGCCCTCGGGTGCCTCGGCGCTCATCGGCTGCCGGCCGCCCGGCAGGTCGATGATCGCGAGCCTGCGGTGTCCGAGCGCGGCGGGTCCGTCGACCCACGTGCCGCGGTCGTCAGGCCCACGGCAGGCCATCGTCTCGGTCATCGCGTCGACCGTTTCCTGCTCGTTCCCCAGGTCCCTGCGGAACGAGATCCATCCGGCGATTCCGCACATGCGTATGCCTCCGGGCTATCGCTGTGCCCGTCCGTCGTTCGCGACGTCACGGATCGGGTTGGCCCTGGCCGGCTCCGCGGCGCGGTTGTCACTCTCGGTGATATGTATCGGGCACCTATCTATCGAGTGTCCGTCGGCTCCGGTCGACCGTCAAACGCCCGCGCCGACGCCGTGCTCCACGAGGGGACCGACCGTCAGACCGGCGTCCCGGCATGCCGTGACCAGGGCGGGAAGCGCCGCGAGGGTGGCGCGCCAGGAACCCGGGGCGGAGGCGTGGTCGCTGTCGTGGAGCAGGACGGTGGCGCCCGCGCGCAGATCGGGCCGGAGGGTCGCCAGTACGGACTCCCCGGTGGCGCCGGTGCTCCAGTCGCGGCCCCAGGCGCTCCACAGGACCGGGGTCAGGCCGGTGCACGCGGCCGCCGCCCAGCGTCCTCCGGTGAGGATGCCGTACGGAGGGCGGTACCAGACCGGTGCGGCGCCGCAGGCGTCGTGGACCGCCCGGACGGCGCGGGCCAGGTCGGCCCGGTCGCGGGCGGGACCGGGCAGCCACGGGCGGTCGTGGGTCCAGCCGTGGACGGCGATCTCGTGGCCGCGCCGGACGGCCTCGCGCACGATCCGGGGGTGGCCGCCCACCCGCGCGCCCAGGACGAAGAAGGTGGCCCGGACCGAGAGTTCGTCGAGGGCGTCCAGGAAGCGCGGGGTGGAGACCGGATCGGGCCCGTCGTCGAAGGTGAGGGCCACGTGGTCGGGGCGTCCGAGGCCGGCCAGGGCGGGGAAGGCCCGGCGGCGCAGCCCGGGCAGCCAGGTGGCGGCCGGGACGATGTGGCCGGCCACCAGGACGCCCCCCGCCAGCGCCGCCCGCCGGACGTCGCCGCCGCGCCTCATCCCGGCCCCCCGTGGACGGTACGGTGACGGCCCTCCGGGGCGCCCGGACGCTTCCCGCGCGGCACGTCCCAGCCGCCGGCCACGGCGGGCGAGCGGGACAGGCCGACGGCTCCGGCGGCCATCAGGGCGACGCCCGCCGCCTCGGGCACCACGTGCGCCCCGAGCGCGATCCGTTCCCCGAAGAGCACCCAGCCCAGCGCCACGCTCACCACCGCGTCCCCGATGGTGAGCGCCGGCTGGGACGCCGCGAGGCTGCCGGCCCGCAGGGTGACCTGGAGGAGCAGCAGGCTGAGCAGGCCGACCGCGCCCACCGCGTACAGCTGCCAGGAGGCGAACACCCGCGGCAGGCCCTCGGGGATGCGACCCGTGACGTCCTTGATCAGCGCCGCCGTGCAGGCGAAGCAGGCGGCCGTGGCGCACCCCAGGACGCAGGCCCGCGCACCGCCGCTCAGCGCCCGCCCGACGAGCCACAGGACGAGCACCAGCAGCGCCAGCGGCACACCGGCGCGCGGCCAGGTGCCCGGCAGGGCCTGCGCCTGCCCGCCGGACGGCGTCGCGGCACCGAGGAACAGGGCCAGTCCCCCGGCCAGCGCCAGGAACCACAACCAGGTCCCGGGGTCGGGCCGGCGGGAGAACGCCAGGCTCCCCGCCATCAGGGTGAACAGCAGCTCGGTGGCCATGAGCGGCTGCACCACCGACAGTTGCCCCACCCCCAGGGCACTGGCCTGCAGGGCCCCTGAGACCACGAGCGCCGCCATCCCGGCCGCCCAGAAGGGGCGCCGGACCAGTCGCAGCAGGTGCCGCAGCCGCCCGCGCAGACCGTGCCCGGCGCCCTCTTCCTCCTGCTGCTGGAGGGCGGCGCGCCGCTGCAAAGCGGAGGCCGCGCCGTTGGCGAGGGCCGCCAGCAGTGCCAGCACGACGGTCAGGGCGGGCACCGCGTCATCCGTACTTGCCCGCGAGACGCCGGTAGACCCAGGGCAGGACGCCGCGCACGGCGACCGGGATCCGCAGCCAGCGGGGGACGTACACCTCGTCCCGTCCCTTGCGGACCGCGTCGGTCACCACCCGGGCGACCCGCTCGGCGGGCATCGGGCGGGGCCGGGAGCGGGTGTACGCCACGCCCCGCGTCGCGAAGAACGGGGTGTCGACGACGCCCGGGATGACATGGGTGATGCGCACCCCGCTGCCGGCCAGCTCGTAGCGGAGCGAGTCGGCGAAGGCGCCGAGCGCCGCCTTGGCCGCGGAGTACACGGCCTCGTCGCGGACACCGACGCTGCCCGCGAAGGAGCCGATCAGCACGATGTGGCCGCTGCGCCGGGCCAGCATGCCCGGGAGCACCCGGCGGACCAGCTCCATCGCCGCGACGACGTCCACCATGAAGATCCGCTCGATCACCCCCTGCGGCATCGAGGCGAAGGGACCGGCCCAGCCGATGCCCGCCCCGGCCACCAGCAGGTCGACCCGGCCGCCCGTCACGAGGGCGGCGTCGCGCACCAGCCGCCCGGTGCCCTGCGGGTCCTCCAGGTCCGCGGGGAGCGCGGTCCCGGAGGTCCGCTCCGCGACCGCCCGCAGACGCTGGTGGTCGCGGCCGCTGACCAGCAACCGCCATCCCTCGGCGGCGAGGCGGTCGGCGACCGCGGCCCCGATGCCCGAGGACGCCCCGGTCACCAGCGCGACCGGGGCCGGTCCGCCGGCCGGGTCCGCCGGGTCGCGCACGGGCTTGCCGCGTACCGCCTTGCCACCGGAGACCGCTTGGGGAGGGTGAGAGGTCATGGCATCGCTTTCTGTCCCTGCCGCTGCTTTCCGTCCCTGCCGCTGCAGCTGCCGCCCGGGATGGCCGGTGCGGCTCCCCCCGGGGCACGTCCCCCCTCCGGTCTCAGTAAACCGCCCGATCGCCGGACCGGCTCTGTGGGCGACCCTCCCGGGAGGCAGGGGGCGGGGGTCGCCCCGTGATGCGGGCCATTCGTTTCAAGACGGGGCAAATCGGTTAGACCCGAGTAGTCCGCAACTGGTGTACGAGGTGATCACGTGCCGGATGTGCCCGCAGCAGCGCCGCCCGTCCCCTCCCGGCGGGACGTGGTGCCGCGGTGACGCACACCGGGCGGGCGGGCCGTGCGCCCCGGCGCTTCCTCGTGCTCAGCGCCGCCATGGGCGCCGGTCACGACGCCGTCGCCGACGAACTCGTCGCACGGCTCACCGCCCGCGGCGGGCAGGCCCGCAGGGCCGACGTGCTGGAACTCCTCCCCGCGCACGCCGGCGCGGCGCTGCGCGCCTTCTACCGCGCCACGGTCCTGCACCTCCCGGTGCTCTACGCGGGCATCTACGCGACGTTCCTGCGCCCCGGCGGGTCACGCCGCACGCCCGGCCCGGCCGGGCTGGCCGGACTCGCCGAGCGCGGGCTCGCCGAACTCGTCCGGCGCGAGCGGCCCGGGCTGGTCGTCCCGGTGTTCCACCTGGCGGCGCAGCTCACCGGCGGGATGCGGGCCCGCGGAACGCTCGCGGTGCCCAGCGCGGTGGTGGTCACGGACTTCGACGTGCACAGCCAGTGGCTCCACCCCGGCAACGACCTTTACTGCTGCCTCACCGAAAGCGCCGCCCGCCGGGTGCGGGAGGCCACCGGCCGCCCGGCCGCCGCCACCGGTCCCCTGGTCGCGTCCCGCTTCCTGGCGCCCGCCCCGGACGCCGGGCCCTGGCACCGGGTGTTCCGTTCCCGGGCGCCGGACCGGCCGGTCGTCCTGCTCTCCGCGGGTGCCTGGGGCGCCGGCACGCACCTGGCGGACACGGCCGCCCTGCTCGCGCGGGCCGGTTTCCTTCCGGTGGCGCTGTGCGGCGAGAACCGGCGGCTGCGGGCCCGGCTCTCCCGCGTCCCCGGGGCGCTCGCGCTGGGCTGGGAGCGGGACATGCCCGCGCTGATGAGCGCGGCGGACGCGCTGGTGGACAACGCCGCGGGGCAGACCGCGCTCGAAGCACTGGCCATGGGACTGCCCGTCGTCGGCTACCGCCCCATCCCGGGCCACGGCAAGGCCGGGGCGCACCAGATGGCGGCGCTCGGTCTGACCCGCCTCGCCACCGATCCCTGGACGCTGATCGACGTCCTGGACGGCCTCACCCGTCCGCGCCGCCCGCGCCGCACCCCCTCCCCGGCCGCCGCCGCGCTCTTCGCCCCGGACACCGCGGCGCACCTGATGGAGGCGTGCGAACCGGCCCCGGTCGCGGTCTGACCGCATGGACGCCGTCCTCCACGCCCTGTCCATCACGGGCGCCATGACCTGGGACATCACCTGGGCGCTGATCCTCGGTTTCGCGTTGTCCGCGGTCGTCCAGGCCGTGGCCCGCAAACAGGGCGTCGTCGGCCTGCTCGGCGACGACCGGCCCCGGACGCTGGTGATCGCCGCGGGCCTGGGCGCGGCGTCCTCGTCCTGCTCCTACGCCGCCGTCGCCCTCGCCCGCTCGCTCTTCCGCAAGGGGGCGAGCTTCACGGCGGCGATGGCCTTCGAGATCGCCTCCACCAACCTCGTGGTCGAACTCGGCGTCCTGCTGGCCCTGCTCATGGGCTGGCAGTTCACGGCGGCGGAGTTCGTCGGCGGGCCGGTCATGATCGTCGTCCTCGCGCTGCTCTTCCGGCGCCTGCTCCGGCCGGACCTGCTGCGGGAGGCCCGTGCCCAGGCCGACCGCGGGCTCGCCGGGTCCATGGAGGGGCACGCGGCGATGGACATGTCCGTGCGCCGCGAGGGCCCGTTCCTGCGGCGCCTGCTGTCCCCCGAGGGCTTCACCGCCACGTCGCACGTCTTCGTGATGGAGTGGGCGGCGATCCTGCGCGACCTCGTGCTCGGCCTGCTGATCGCCGGCGCCGTCGCCGCCTGGGTGCCGGACTCCTTCTGGCAGGCCTTCTTCTTCGAGGGGCATCCGCTCGCCGCGAAGCTGTGGGGCCCGCTGATCGGGCCGCTCGTCGCCATGGCCTCGTTCGTCTGCTCCGTCGGCAACGTGCCCCTCGCGGTGGTCCTGTGGACCGGCGGCATCAGTTTCGGCGGCGTGGTGTCGTTCATCTTCGCCGACCTGCTGATCCTGCCGATCCTCACCATCTACCGGAAGTACTACGGCCGCCGCACGGCCCTGCTGGTCCTGTGGACCTTCTACGTCGCCATGGCCGTCGCCGGCTACGTCGTCGAGGTGCTCTTCGGCACGCTCGGTCTGATCCCCGACCGGTCGAGCGCCCACGTCCCCGGCGGCGGCGTCCACTGGGACTACACCACCTGGCTCAACATCGCCTTCCTCGCGCTGGCGGCCGTGCTGCTGGCCCGCTTCCTCGGTACGGGCGGCCGGCGGATGCTGCGGATGATGGGCGGCGCACCGGCGGGCGGGCACTGAGGCGTCCGCACGGGTCCCTGGACGACCCCGCCCGCCGTCCCGGAACGGCGCCTTTCCGCCGAACCGTGTGGTCTCATGGGCGGCGTGAGCCGCGCCGCAGAAGAGACCAACCGCCGGATGCTCCGGGCACGGGACGCGATGGACCGTGCCTACGCGCAGCCGCTGGACGTGCCGGCGCTGGCCCGGATCGCCCATGTGTCGCAGGCGCACTTCACCCGCACCTTCCGGGCCACCTTCGGGGAGACGCCGCACCGCTACCTGCAGCGCCGCCGCGTGGAGCGGGCGATGTTCCTGCTGCGGGAGAGCGACCGCAGCGTGACGGACATCTGCTTCGAGGTCGGCTTCGGCAGCCCGGGGACCTTCAGCCGCACCTTCCGCGACATCGTGGGCACGTCGCCGCGGGCGTACCGCAAGCAGGCGACGGCCATGGACGTGCCGACGTGCTTCGCGAAGGCGTGGATGCGGCCGCGTGCCTGATCGCGGGCCGAGCAGGCCGAGCAGGGTGAGCAGTTTTGGATAAGTTTCCGCCCGGCCCGGCCAGTAGCGTGATGCACATGTTCAACGCCATCACGCACTCGCAGATCTACGTCCTGGACCAGGACGAGGCCCTCGACTTCTACGTCGGCAAGCTCGGCCTGGAGGTGAACGCGGACGTCGACCTGGGCTTCATGCGCTGGCTCACGGTGAACGTCCCCGGCCACCCGGAGCGCCAGATCCTGCTGGAGAAGCCGGGCCCGCCGGCGATGTCCGAGGAGACCGCGCAGCAGGTCCGCGAACTGGTCGCCAAGGGCGCCACGGGCGGCCACCTGATCTTCAGCACCGACGACTGCCGCAAGACCTACGAGAAGCTCCGGGACCTGGGCGTGGAGTTCACCGAGGAGCCGACCGAGCGCCCGTACGGGATCGACTGCGGCCTGCGCGACCCCTTCGGCAACAGCATCCGCTTCACCCAGCCGAAGGCCTGAACCGCGGCCGCCGGCAGGCGCTCGCGACCGGTCCCAACCGACTGCCCCTCCCGGACGTCTGTATCGCACGTCCTTCTGCCCGCAGGCCCGTGTCACCGGCACGCGGCCTGCGGGGCAGTGCGATCGACGTCCCGAGGAGCAGCATGCCGTCACGTCAGGTACCCCCTTCCGCGCACCTCCACCGGCCGCTTCTGGCGGCCGCCCTCGTCGCCGCGGCCGTGCTCGTCACGGCCCCGGAGGCGTCGGCAGCCGGCGCCGTCCAGCCGTCCACGACCGCCGTGGCCGTCCGTGACCAGGCGGTCACCCGGGCCGAGCGGCAGGCGGTCCTCGGCTACTGGACGCCGGAGCGGATCGCGGCGCTGACCGAGCCCTCGTCGGGCAACCCGCCCGAGGGCGGTCCCGACGGCGCCCCGTGGACGGGGCGGAGCGCCCTCGGCCGTACGGTGGGCCGGCTGTTCTTCACCGACCACGGCGAGGACTCCAGTTGCACCGCCACCGTCGTCGACAGCGCCAACGGCAGCACCGTGGTCACCGCGGGGCACTGCGTGAACAACACCGACCTCGTCGGTGAGGACAACCAGTGGACGCGGAACGTGCTGTTCGTGCCCGGCTACCGCGACGGACGGGCGCCCTACGGGAAGTTCACCGGCCGGCTGGGGGTCGTCGCCCCGACCTGGCTGGAGAACGACCAGCAGCACGGTGAGCTCTACGGCGCCTACGACCAGGCGTTCGTGGTCCTCAACACGGACGCGCGGGGCCGGACCGTCCGGACCGCGGTCGGCGCGGCGCAGAGGATCGGCTTCGACCGGCCCGGCGACCGCAGGGTCCACCAGTTCGGATACCCCCGCGCCGTCTCGGACCCGGAGCGTGAGGGCCTTCCCGAGTACACCGGCGAGCGGCTCGCCTACTGCACCGGACGGGCCCAGCAGGTCGTCGGCACCCCCGAATACCCCGCGGCGAAGGGGCTGTGGGGGACCGAGTGCATCATGGGCGGTGGCTCCAGCGGGGGCCCGCGGATAGCCGGTCTCGACCCGGAGTCCGGTCTGGGCACGGTCGTCGGCGACAACTCCGAGGGCAGCCGGCTCGACGCCGCGGGCAACGCCTGCGACCCCTGGGATCCGGCCCCGGGCTGCACACGGCACCTGGTGGGCCCGCAGTTCACCTCCGCCGTCACCTGGCCGCTCTACCAACGCGCCCAGCACAGCGCCCGCTGAGCGACGCCCACCCCGGCGCCTCCCGGCCGCGGCCGGGAGGCGCCGTCCCGCCTGCCCCCTCAACGGCGGCCGGGGCCAGGTGTGTTGCACCCGGAACCGGTGACGGCCGGGCCCTTAGCCCCGGGGCCGGGTGGGCGTAGTCTGTGCCAATCTCATTGCACGGGCCATCGAGAACGGGGGGCATGGTGCCGGGGTTCGTGTTCCTGCGTCTGCGCGCGCACCGTCTGCTGCTCGGCGCCGCCCTGCTCTCCGTGCTCCTGACCACCTGCGCGGTCGCCGCGCTCGCCGCGTTCAGCGCGGCCGTGGGGGACGCCGGTCTGCGGCGCGCGCTGCAGGAGCAGTCGGCGGCACGGACACTGGTCGGGATCACCGCCGACGTCGACGGCAAGGACCCGGGCGTGGCGGACGGGGCCGTGCGCGCCACGGTCGCCGGGGCCTACGACGGCCTGCCGGTGTCCGTCACCGGGGTCACCCGTTCCGGCCCGTACGGGCTGCCGATGGCGCTGCGGCCGCGCGGTGCCCCGCGCACCGGGGACCCGGACCTGACGGTGCTGTCGACGCTGGACCGGGCACGGGTGACCATGGCCGAGGGCACCTTCCCCGCGGCCCCGGCGGCCGGCGGACCGGTCCCGGTGGCGCTGCCCGAGGCGGCCGCGGAAGCGCTGAAGGTGCGCACCGGGCAGGTGCTCACCCTGACCGACCGGCTGCGCCACGGCACGCTGCGGGTCCGCGTGACGGGGACATACCGGCCGGTCGACCGATATGCCCTGTACTGGCGGCTCGACCCGCTGGGCGGGCGCGGAGTGCGGACGCTCTCCTTCACCACGTACGGGCCGATGGTCACCTCCCCCGGGGCCTTCGGCCCCGGCGGGGTCCCCGCCGTGGAGATGGCCTGGCAGGCGCAGGGGGACTTCGCCGCGATGACCACGGCCCGCGCCGACGGCGTCAGCGGGAGCGTCCATCGGACGGTGCAGCGGCTGGGCACCCTGCAGGCCGCGAACTCCGTCGTGGCGAGCAGCGAACTTCCGGACCTGCTGGCGGAGTTGCACAGAACGCTGTTGGTGAGCCGGTCGACCCTGCTGATCAGCGTTTTGCAGCTGATGCTGCTGGCCGCTCTCTCCCTGCTCCTCGTCGCCGGACTGCTCGCGGAGGAACGCTCGGCCGAGACCGCCCAGTTGCGTGCCCGCGGCGGCTCGCGCGCCCAGATGACCGGTTTCGCCACGGCCGAGGCCCTGCTGCTGACCGTGCCGGCCGTGGTGCTGGCCCCGCTGCTCTCCGGCCGGCTGGTGCGGCTGCTCGCCGGTCACGGGGCGCTGGCCCGGGCGGGGGTACGGCTGGAGCCCTCGCCGCTGACCGCCTGGTGGGTGGCCGCGCTCACCGCGCTCGCCTGCGGTCTCGCCGTCGTCGGGCCCGTACTGCGGCGCACGGGGACGTACACGCAGGAATACACGGCGCGGCGGCGCCGGCGGGCGTTGCCCGCCGGCGTGCAGGCGGGTGCGGACGCGGGCCTGGTGCTCGTGGCCGGCCTGGCGTTCTGGCAGTTGTCCCGCCGCGAGGCGGGCAGTGGGACGCTCAGCACGGACACCTCCGGACGGCTGGGTCTGGATCCGGTCCTGGTGGGGGCGCCCGCGCTGTGCCTGCTGGCGGGTGCGGTGCTGGCGCTGCGGCTGCTGCCGCTGGCGGCCCGGCTCGGCGAGCGCCGCGCGGCGAAGGCCAGCGGGCTGCCGGTGTCCCTGGTGGGCTGGCAGCTGGCACGCCGCCCGGGCCGCGGGGCGGGGCCCGCCCTGCTGCTGGTCTTCGCCGTGTCGATCAGCATGTTCGCGATCGGCGAGAACAGCACGTGGACCCGGTCGCAGGACGACCAGGCGGACTTCGCGGTCGGCGCCGACCTGCGCGTGTCCGGTTCCGCCACGCCCGCGTTCGGGCAGGGCGGCGTCTACGACGACGTACCCGGCATCGCTGCCGTCACCCCCGCGGGCCGCGCCACCGTGTCCCTGCCCCGCGACCGCGACGCGACCGTCCTGGCCGTGGACAGCACCTCTGCCGCCCGTGTCCTGCGACTGCGTGACGACCTGTCCGCCGAACCCCTCGCGGACCTCGTGCGACCCCTGCGGGCGGACGGCGGCCCCGCCGCCCGCAGCGCCGGATTCGTCCTGCCCGACGGCACGGACCGGCTCCGCCTGACCGTCCGCCTCCGGTCGCTGGGGGCCGGGGACCGCACCGTCGCCGGCACGGTGACCGACCAGCTGTTCGTGACGCTGACCGACCGGTACGGCGTCCCGTACACGCTCTCCCTCGGCGAGGTCCGGGCCGACGGCGAACGGCACGTGCTGGAAGCCGACTTCGCGGCCGTCACGGGCCGGGCGCGCGGCGCGGGCCCGGCCGGGCCGCTGCGTCTGACCGGGCTCCGGGCGGAGTACCTGGTGCCCCGGCGGAACGAGCGGCACAGCCTGACGGTCACCGACGTCCGCGCGGTGACGGCCGACGACGGCACACGCGAGGTGCCCTCCCCCACCACGACGGCCTGGTCCGCCCGCACGCAGATCGACAACCCCGACTTCCCCGAGGCCCCCGGCCTCGGCTACCGCCCCTCACGCACCGGCGAACCGCGCTCCGCCGCGGACACCCCGCTGACCGTCCGCTACGACACCGGCGAGGAACCCTTCCAGCAGGGCGTCCCCAACGGCGCCGACGGCGCCTCCCTCACCCTGCGGGCGGGGCCGCGGCCACCCACGGTGCTGCCCGCGGTCGTCACCGACGCCTTCCTGAGCGCCGTCGACGCCAGGCCCGGCAGCACCGTCCCGGTCGAACTGGAGGGCACACGGCTGTCCCTGCGCATCACGGGGTCGCTCCGCGCACTGCCCACCACCGGGCGGGACGGCTCCACGGGCACCGGCGGCGGCGCCGTCCTGCTGGACCTGGCGAGCCTGAACCGCGCCCTGGTCTTCCAGGACCAGCGCGGGCTGGAGCCCACCGAGTGGTGGCTCGCCGCCGGCCCGGCCGGAGGGCCCCGTGTGGCCTCGGCCCTGCGCGCCCGGGGGGACGCCGCCACGATCGTGGTCCGAGACGAGGCGCGGGCGGAGTTGCGGCGGGACCCGCTGGGCGCGGGTCCGTTGTCGGCCCTGCCGGCGGCGGTGGTGGCGGCCGCGGTGCTGGCGGCGGTGGGTTTCGCGGTCGCGGCGGCGGGAGCGGTACGGGAGCGCTCGCAGGAGTTCGCGCTGCTGCGGGCGCTGGGCACGCCTCGGAAGTCGCTGGCCCGGGTGATCGCGGCGGAGCAGGGGCTGCTGGTGCTGACGGCGGTCGGGGTCGGGGCGCTGCTGGGCGGGGCGCTGACCCGGTCGATCGTGCCCTTGATCGTGCTGACGGCACGCGCGGACAGGCCGGTGCCCGAGGTGCGGGTGGAGTTGCCCGCCGTGCCCTTGCTGGAACTGCTGGCCGCGGTGGCGGTGCTGCCGCTGCTGGCGGTGGCGGTGGCGGTGGCGGCGTTGCGTACGGCCGATCCGGTCCGCGCGCTGCGCCGGCAGGGAGGGGAGTGACGTGACCGACGTACGTACCGCGCGGCCGGCCTCGTGGACCGGTGCCCGCCTGCGCGCCGCCCCCGGTGGTGCGCTGGCGCTGGCCGCCCTGGTGCTGGTGACCGCGTTCCTCGCGGCGGCGCTGCCCCGCACCGTCGAGGCGTACGAGGACGCCGCACTGCGGGACACCCTCCGCCGGGCCTCCCTGACCGACCGCAGCGTCACCGCCACCTTGGACCTGTCGTTCTCCGGGGTGCGAGGCGGTGGCGGTTCGCCGTTCCAGGCGAGGGAACTCGCCAGGACCGAGGACATGTTCCGGAGTGTGGTGCGGCCGCCGCTGGCCCTGGACACCGCGCAGACGGTGTACGGGGTGCGCAACGCCGAGGCGGCGGCGGCGACCGATCCCGGCCTGCCCCGGCCGACCAGGGACCGCGATCCGCGGGCCACGCTCGTCTCCCAGCCGGGCCTCGCCGCCCGCTCCCGGCTCGTCGCCGGGCGCATGCCGGCGTCCACCGCCGGGGAGCGTGAGGTGGAGGCGGTGGTCACCGCACGGACCGCGAAGGTGATGGGCCTGCGCGCGGGTTCCGCGGTCCACCTGCTGGACACGACCGGGGCCGGGCTGACCGTGCGGATCACCGGGATCGTCGAACCCCACTCGCCCGGCGAGGCCTTCTGGAACGCCGAGCAGGACCTGCTCGCCCCGACCCTGGTGAGCGTCCCCGGCCCGCCGGGTGAGGACCCGGAGCACTACTGGCACTTCACCGCGCTCATCGGTCAGGACGCCGGCGGCGTGGTGCTCGACCTGCCGGAGGGCGCCCGCCTGTACTGGCACCATCCCGCCGACGTCGGCGCGTTGAGCGCCCACGACGTGCCCGCGCTGCGCGACCGGCTGGCGTCGCTGTCGGGCGGACCGGACTCCACCCAGCTGCGCATACTGACCGGAAGCCAGGCGGTCACCGTGGGCCAGGACGGACTCGCCGCGCTGCTGGGGCCGTTCGTACGGGAGCGGGAGGCCGCCGCGCCACTGGTGCTGATCGCGACGGTGGGCGTGGGCGCCGTGGCAGGAATCGTGCTGCTGATGGCGGGCGGCCTGTCGGCGATCCGTCGCCGTACCGAACTGCGGCTGCTGCGGGCGCGCGGGAGCAGCCTGACGGGTCTGTGCGCCCGGCTGCTGACGGAGAGCGCCGTCGTGGTCGTCCCGTGCACGGCGGCCGGGGTGCTGCTCGCGCTGCTGCTGGTGCCGGCCGAACGCTCCGCCACCTCCCTGCTCGCCGGGGTGCTGGTGGCGGCGGTCGCCGTTCCGGCGCTGCCGTTGCGGGCGGTGGCGCTCGTCCGCCGGGTGGGCCCGGAGCGGCGCGACGACCTCGTGCAGGCCCGGCCCTCACGCCGCCGCGCGGTGGCGGAGCTGACCGTGGCGGTCGTCGTGACCGGTGCGGTCGTGGCGCTGCGGCGCAGGGGCACGGCGGACGGCGGAGCGGACCTGCTCACCGCCGCGGCACCGGTGCTGGTCGCGGTGATCGGGGCGCTGGTCCTGCTCAGGCTGTACCCGCTGCCGTTGCGGCTGCTGTCCCGGCCCGCGGCCCGGATGCGGGGCACGGTGCTCTACCTGGGGCTGGCCCGGGCCGGCCGCACGCCCTCCGCCACGGCGCTGCCGCTGGTGGCCGTGCTGGTGGCGCTGGCCGTGACGTCGTTCGGCGGCTCGGTCCTCACCGGCGTCGAGAGCGGCCGCGACCGCGCCGCCACGCGCGCGGTCGGCGGCGACGCCCGGATCGAGTCCCTCACCACGCTCCCGGACGGCCTGGACGCGCAGGTCCGGCGGGTGCACGGCGTGCTCGGCACCTCACCCGTGAGGATCGAGACGGGTCTGTCGACGGCGCCGGCCGGTACCCCCTACGACCTGGTCGTCGTCGATCCGGCACGCTACGCCGCCCTGGTGGCCAGCACGGGCGTCGGCGCCCCCTTCCCCGCCGCGACACTGGAGGGCGACGGCAGCGGACCGCTCCCCGCGATCGTCTCCCCCGCGCTGGCGCGGGAGTTCGGCAGGACGACCGTGTCCGTGCAGGCCTTCGCCGGGGCGACCCCGGTGCGCACGGCCGCGGTGCGCGACGTGACGCCCGCTGTCCTGGGCGGCGAGTTCGTCGTCGTCTCCGCGGCCGGCCTGGCCCGCACGCACCCCGAGACCGCCCGCTCCCCCGTCCAGGCCGCGACCGCGCTCTACGTGACGGGGCCGCGACTGGACGGGCAGGCGCTGAACGCCGCGACGCGCGCCGCCTCGGCGGACCTGACGGTGGTCCTCCGCTCCGAGGAACGCGCGTCGTTCACCTCCTCGGCGCTCCAGACCGGCGCCCGGCGGGTCTACCTGGCGGCGGTGGCGGCGGGTGCGGGCTACAGCGCGCTGGCCCTGCTGCTCTCCCTGATGGTGCACACGCCGCAGCGCAAGGCGCTGCTGGCGCGGCTGCGGACGATGGGCATGACGGCTCGTCAGCGGCAGTGGCTGGCGGTGCTGGAGATGCTGCCGCAGGTCCTCCTGGGCGCCCTCGGCGGCGTCCTGGTCAGCCTGGCCACGGTCCCGTTGCTGCGTCAGGGGGTGGACCTGACCGCGCTCGCCTTCTCCGCGGCCGCGCCGGTGAGCGGCGTGTCCGGGACGGTGCTGCGCACGGACCCGCTGTCGCTGCTGCTGCCCGCGGCCGCGCTGGTGGTGCTGGCCTGCGCGGCGCTGGCGGGGCAGGCGTGGCTGACCGGGCGACGGGGAGAGGGAACGGAACTGCGGATGGGGGAACGGGAATGAGCCAGGACACACCGGGGACGGCGGCACGGAGCGGTGCGACGCTGGCGGAGCTGGAGCGACGCGTCGCCGAGAGCCGGGAGCGGCCTGCCTACGGGCATGACGCGTTGATCGTCTGCGACCGGCTGGTGCGGATCTTCACCGCCCAGGGCGTGGAGGTCCAGGCCCTGCAGGGCCTGGACCTGCTGGTGCAGCAGGGCGAACTGATGGCCCTGGTCGGCGCGTCGGGCAGCGGTAAGTCCACCCTGCTGAACATCCTGGCCGGGCTGGACACCCCCACCGCGGGCGCCGCCTCGGTGGCCGGCTTCGACCTGCTCGCACTCGACGCCGCCGCC
>NZ_JARAVO010000131.1:0-25217 GCF_033792805.1 Streptomyces sp. PA03-1a | reverse complement strand
TCTCTTTATTTGTTGTTTTTTTTTTTTTTAAGGAGAAAGCGGCAATACGGGTTTTGGGGGGTCTCGTGGGGTCGGGGATGTGTATAAGAGACACCCCCCGGGCCGTGCCGGTCCGCGGCCATGACGCGACCCGCCGCCTCGCCCTCGCCGCCGCCGCGGACCTGCGGCGCGACGGGCTGTCCGTCCGGGTGGCCGCGGTGCTGCGGCAGCGGCGTGCGGTGGCCGACCAGTCGGGCCTCGGCGCCCGCGACCGGCCCGCGAACCTCTCCGGCGCCCTGACGGCCGTGCGCGGTGCCGGCCGCCTCCTGGGGACCGTGCCCGTGGTGCTCGTGGACGACCTGATGACCACGGGCGCCTCGCTCGCCTCTGCGGCCCAGGCGGTCGAGGACGCCGGGGGCCGGGTCCTGGCCGCGGCCGTGGTCGGCGGCCCGGCGCCGCTACGCCACCCGGCGGGCGCTGCGGGCGCTGCGGGTGATCCGGGCGCGTCGGGCGCTCCGAGTGGCGGGGAAGGTTAGGCGCCCCGGGCGGCCCCGACGCGGAAGGCCGGGGTGGGCGGGACCCCTGCCACGGGCCGGGCAGACGGCCGGCCGGACGGCCGAACAGGCGGCCGAACGGGAAGCGGGATCCGAAGGTCAGAGCGGATCTCGCAGGTCGCACAAGGGGCATTTCACCCGAAGGGAGGTATAGCGCTTCTGGGGGTGCCGACCCCGGGTCCGCGGGTCTATGTTCGGTGGTGAGGGGCGGCGGCGCCCGCTGTGGGCCGCCGTTTCACGGACCGCGGGATGTGGTTCACCCATAGTTCAGTGGGTGAATATCTGTCTCGCGGGGGAGGAGGAGGTGAGAGTCGCGGCTTCGCAGCCCGGGAGCCTCCGAGCGCGCGGAGCGGCAACGAACGTCGACGCCGGGCGGGACCTGGTGCCCGCCGGCCTCAGCGCAAGGGATCGTCCCGTGAGACCGAGGCGATCCGGGAACGGAGTTCTGCGTGGACATCGTCGTCAAGGGCCGCAAGACCGAGGTGCCCGACCGGTTCCGGAAGCACGTGAACGAGAAGCTGGAGAAGATCCAGAAGCTCGACGGCAAGGTGATGAGCCTCGAGGTCGAGGTGTCCAAGGAACCGAACCCCCGGCAGGCAGACCGTTCCGACCGGGTGGAGATCACGCTGCGCACCCGTGGCCCGGTGATCCGGGCCGAGGCCGCCGCGACCGATCCCTACGCGGCGCTCGACGTCGCGGCGAACAAGCTTGAGGCGCGGCTGCGCAAGGCGGCCGACAAGCGCCGGGTGCACCGCGGCGGCAGCCGTACGCCCATGAGCGTGGCGGAGGCGACGGCCGGACTGGCCATGACCGAGTTCAACGGCACGCCGACCGGCGGGGAGACGTCCACAGGCGTGCCCACCACCAAGATCGGCGGCTGTCTCGAGGTCCAGGGTGAAGGACCCCTGGTGGTTCGCGAGAAGACGCACGCGGCAGCACCGATGACGCTCGACCAGGCCCTCTACGAGATGGAACTGATCGGGCACGACTTCTACCTGTTCATCGACTCCGACACGGAACAACCGAGTGTCGTCTACCGGCGGCACGGCTACGACTACGGCGTCATCCACCTCAAGGCGGACCCTTCCGTCGAGGATGCGCCGGCCGGCGCGGGCGGAGCGCTCAGCCGGTGAACTAGGGGTCAGGGGCGGCGCTCCCGGGCGGGAAAACGACCATCGCCTGGGGGCGCTGCCGTGCTCGGGCATGGAATCATGGCCGGACAGCCAATGCACGGGCCGCAGCGCCCGGTTGGCCTGGCACGGACAGTGCGACTACCACGGGCGCCGGCCCGAGGGGGAGGAACCGATGGCGGACAGCTTCGAGCCCGCGCCGGCCGTTGGCGCGGAGCCCGGTCCGGGCGCCGCGGGGGAGGCGGGCGTCGCCGGTGCGCCGCGCAAGGAGCCGATCAGGGTGCTCGTGGTGGACGACCACGCCTTGTTCCGCCGGGGGCTGGAGATCGTGCTCGCGCAGGAGGAGGACATCCAGGTCGTCGGCGAGGCGGGGGACGGCGCGGAGGCGATGGAGAAGGCCGCCGACCTGCTGCCGGACATCGTGCTGATGGACGTGCGGATGCCGAGGCGGGGGGGTATCGAGGCGTGCACCTCCATCAAGGAGGTGGCTCCCAGCGCGAAGATCATCATGCTGACGATGAGCGACGAGGAGGCGGACCTCTACGAGGCCATCAAGGCCGGGGCGACCGGTTACCTCCTCAAGGAGATCTCCACCGACGAGGTGGCCACCGCGATCCGCGCGGTGGCGGACGGGCAGTCGCAGATCAGTCCGTCGATGGCGTCGAAGCTGCTCACCGAGTTCAAGTCGATGATCCAGCGCACGGACGAGCGCCGGCTCGTGCCCGCCCCCCGGCTGACGGACCGTGAGCTGGAGGTGCTGAAGCTGGTCGCCACCGGCATGAACAACCGGGACATCGCCAAGGAGCTCTTCATCAGCGAGAACACGGTGAAGAACCACGTGCGGAACATCCTGGAGAAGCTGCAGTTGCACTCGCGGATGGAAGCGGTGGTGTACGCGATGCGGGAGAAGATCCTCGAGATCCGCTGAGTCCGCCCGGTCAGGAGAGGGCTTCGGCCAGGGCCGCGGCGAGCTTGGGGTCGTCGAGCCGTTCGACGCGGACGCTGTCGCAGCCGACCCATGTGGCGGCCTCGCGCAGTGCCTGCGCCATGGGCTCGACGGCGCGTGCGGACTCCAGCGAGACCTGACGGGCGATCAGGGTGCTTCCCTCGCGGGCCGGGTCGGCGCGGCCGACCAGCCGGCCGCCGGCCAGCAGCGGCATCGCGAAGTAGCCGTGTATGCGCTGGGGCTTGGGGACGTACGCCTCCAGGCGGTGGGTGAAGCCGAAGATGCGCTCGGTGCGGGGCCGGTCCCAGATCAGGGAGTCGAAGGGGGAGAGCAGGGTCGTGCGGTGCCGGCCGCCGCGGGAGGCTTCGGCGAGGGCGGTGGGGTCGGCCCAGGCGGGCTTGCCGCCCCAGCCTTCGACCTGGACGGGGACGAGCCCGGTGTCGGTGATGACCGAGTCGACCTGTTCGGCCTTGAGCCGGTGGTAGTCGGCGAGGTCGGCCCGGGTGGCGATGCCCAGCGCGGCGCCGGCCTGGGCGACCAGGCGGCGCAGGCATTCGGCGTCGTCGATGTCGTCGTGGAGGAGGGCGTCGGGAACCGCCCGCTCGGCGAGGTCGTAGACGCGTTTCCAGCCGCGCCGCTGGGTGCAGACGACCTCGCCGGTGTCGAGCAGCCACTCCACCGCGATCTTCGTCTCCGACCAGTCCCACCAGGGGCCGCCGTTCTTGGCGCCGCCGAGTTCGGTCGAGGTCAGCGGGCCGTCGGCCTTGAGCCGGTCCAGGACGGCGGCGGTGGAGCGGTCGGCGTCCTGCAGCACGTGCCAGCGGTGGCCGCGGGCCCGCCGGGCGCGGCGGCGGAAGGCGAAGTGCGGCCATTCCTCGACGGGGAGGATGCAGGCGGCGTGCGACCAGTACTCGAAGGCGTGGTTCTCGGTCCAGTACGCGGCCTCGACCGCGGTGCGGCCGACGGCGCCGAGGCGGGCGTACGGGATGAGCTCGTGGGAGCGGGCGAGCACGGAGATGGTGTCGAGCTGCACCGCGCCCAGCCGCCGCAGGACGCCGCGGACGCCGCCGCGGCGGTCGGGGGCGCCGAGGAAGCCCTGGGCGCGCAGGGCGGTCCGGCGGGCGTCGTCGGCGGAGAGGGCCACGGGCGTCGTCATGGGCCCACCCTAGGAGGCGCCACTGACAATCCGGTCCGGGCCTGGCCGCGGGGCCCGTCCCGGGGGCCCGCGGCCGGGCCCGCCGCCGCGGTCACCCGCCCTGGTGCGGGAGGTAGGCGGCCCCGCCGCTCAGGCCGAGGTCGGAGGGGAGCAGGGAGCCGATCCACGCGTCCCGCCGGGTGCCCTGGTGGACGATCTTGGCGCGCATGGTGCCCTCCATCCGGAAGCCCGTCTTGAGGGCGACCGCGCGGGAGCCGGCGTTGCCCGCCTCGGCGTACCACTCCAGGCGCTCCACGCCGAGCTCCTCGAAGGCCCAGCGGGCTACGGCGCGGGCGGCTTCGGCGGTGAGGCCGCGGCCGCGCTGTTCCTTGGCGGTCCAGTAGCCGAGTTCGGCCTGCCGTTCCGCGCTGTTGAGCTGGGCCAGCCGCACCAGCCCCATGGCTCCCACCAGGCGCCCCTCGTCGCGCGTGGTGACGGCGAAGTTGTAGACGGTGTCGTCGCGCCAGCCGTCGGGGCAGGTCCGGGTGACGAACTCCTGCGCGTGCTCCTGGGTGTACGGGGACGGCACCGGGGTCCAGCGCGGGATCTCCGGGTCCTGGCAGGCGACGCGGACGGCCTCGGCGTCGTCCGGTCCGAAGGGGCGCAGGACGAGGCGGTCGGTGGTGAGGGTTATCGGCTCCATGCGTCGGAGTATCCCCGAGGCAGGGGTGCGGTCTCGACCGGAAAAGACCGGATCGGGACGGCGGTCGGCGGGGAGAACCGCCCGGCTTGGTGACGGACCTCCCGGCCCGCTGGTGTCCTCGCTTACGATGGCCGTTGCAGCGGGGTGTGACCTGCTGTGCCAGCGCGCGAAACCGTGCCAGGCCCGACCGGCAAGGAGCCAGCCTACGTGTCCGTCCTCAACAAGATCCTGCGTGCAGGCGAAGGCAAGATCCTGCGCAAGCTGCACCGCATCGCGGACCAGGTCAATTCCATTGAAGAGGACTTCGTCAATCTGACGGACGCCGAGCTGAGGGCCCTCACGGACGAGTACAGGGAGCGCTACGCCGACGGCGAGAGCCTGGACGACCTGCTCCCCGAGGCGTTCGCCACCGTCCGCGAGGCCGCCAAGCGCGTCCTGGGTCAGCGGCACTACGACGTCCAGCTCATGGGTGGTGCGGCGCTGCACTTCGGCCACGTCGCCGAGATGCGCACCGGCGAGGGCAAGACCCTGGTCGGCACGCTGCCCGCCTACCTGAACGCGCTGTCCGGCAAGGGCGTGCACCTGATCACCACCAACGACTACCTCGCCGAGCGCGACTCGGAGTGGATGGGCCGGGTGCACCGCTTCCTGGGCCTGCAGGTGGGTTGCATCCTCGCGAACATGACCCCGGCGCAGCGCCGCGAGCAGTACGCCTGTGACATCACCTACGGCACCAACAACGAGTTCGGCTTCGACTACCTGCGCGACAACATGGCGTGGTCGCAGGAGGAACTGGTCCAGCGCGGTCACAACTTCGCGATCGTGGACGAGGTGGACTCGATCCTGATCGACGAGGCCCGTACGCCGCTGATCATCTCCGGCCCCGCGGACCAGGCCACGAAGTGGTACTCGGACTTCGCCAGGCTGGTGACCCGCCTGAAGCCGGGCGAGGCCGGCGCCATGGGCAAGGCGGAGACCGGTGACTACGACTTCGACGAGAAGAAGCGCACCGTCGCCATCCACGAGTCCGGTGTGTCCAAGGTCGAGGACTGGCTGGGCATCGACAACCTCTACGAGTCGGTGAACACCCCGCTGGTGGGCTACCTGAACAACGCCATCAAGGCCAAGGAGCTTTACAAGAAGGACAAGGACTACGTCGTCATGGACGGCGAGGTCATGATCGTCGACGAGCACACCGGTCGCATCCTGGCGGGCCGCCGCTACAACGAGGGCATGCACCAGGCGATCGAGGCCAAGGAGGGGGTGGACATCAAGGACGAGAACCAGACGCTCGCCACGATCACCCTCCAGAACTTCTTCCGCCTGTACTCCAAGCTCTCGGGCATGACCGGTACGGCGATGACCGAGGCCGCGGAGTTCCACCAGATCTACAAGCTCGGCGTGGTCCCGATCCCGACCAACCGCAACCTGCAGCGCAAGGACCGGGCGGACCTGATCTACCGCACCGAGGAGGCGAAGTTCGCGGCGGTCGTCGACGACATCGTCGAGAAGCACGAGAAGGGCCAGCCGGTCCTGGTCGGCACCACCTCGGTCGAGAAGTCCGAGTACCTGTCGCAGCAGCTGAACAAGCGCGGTGTGCCGCACGAGGTGCTCAACGCCAAGCAGCACGAGCGTGAGGCGTCGATCGTCGCGCAGGCCGGCCGCAAGGGCGCCGTCACGGTGGCCACCAACATGGCCGGCCGTGGTACCGACATCAAGCTCGGCGGCAACCCGGACGACCTGGCCGAGGCGGAGCTGCGGCAGCGCGGCCTGGACCCGGTGGAGCACGTCGAGGAGTGGGCGGCGGCCCTGCCGGAGGCGCTGGAGCGTGCCGAGGCGGCGGTCAGGACCGAGTTCGAGGAGGTCAAGGAGCTCGGCGGCCTGTACGTGCTGGGCACCGAGCGCCACGAGTCGCGGCGCATCGACAACCAGCTGCGCGGCCGCTCCGGCCGTCAGGGCGACCCGGGCGAGTCCCGCTTCTACCTCTCCCTCGGTGACGACCTGATGCGCCTGTTCAAGGCGCAGATGGTGGAGCGCGTGATGGCGATGGCCAACGTGCCCGACGACGTGCCGATCGAGAACAAGATGGTGACCCGCGCCATCGCCTCCGCCCAGTCGCAGGTCGAGCAGCAGAACTTCGAGATCCGCAAGAACGTCCTGAAGTACGACGAGGTGCTCAACCGGCAGCGCGAGGTCATCTACGGCGAGCGCCGCCGCGTCCTGGAGGGCGAGGACCTGCACGAGCAGGTGCGTCACTTCATGGACGACACGATCGACGACTACATCGCGATCGAGACGGCCGAGGGCTTCGCCGAGGACTGGGACCTGGACCGGCTGTGGGGCGCCTTCAAGCAGCTCTACCCGGTCACGGTGACGGTGGAGGACCTGGAGGACGCGGCGGGCGACCGGGCGGGCATCACCGCGGACTTCATCGCGGAGATGGCCAAGGACGACATCCACGAGCAGTACGACGCGCGTGAGCAGCAGCTCGGCTCGGAGATCATGCGCGAGCTGGAGCGGCGCGTGGTGCTGTCGGTGCTGGACCGCAAGTGGCGCGAGCACCTGTACGAGATGGACTACCTGCAGGAGGGCATCGGCCTGCGGGCGATGGCGCAGCGCGACCCGCTGGTGGAGTACCAGCGCGAGGGCTACGACATGTTCAAGGCCATGATGGACGGCATCAAGGAGGAGTCCGTCGGCTACCTGTTCAACCTGGAGGTCCAGGTCGAGCAGCAGGTCGAGGAGGTGCCGGTGGAGGCCGGTGCCCCGCAGGACGCGGCTCCGACGCTGGTCAAGCAGGACGCCCGTCCGGAGATCCGGGCCAAGGGCCTGGAGGCCCCGAAGCGGGCCGACCGGCTGCACTTCTCCGCTCCCACGGTGGACGGCGAGGGCGGTGTCGTCGAGGGCGACTTCGAGAGCGACGCGGGCCCGGAGTCGGACGGCATGACGCGGGCGGAGCGCCGCCGCGCGGCCAAGGGCGGCCGGCGCCGCAAGAAGTAGCCTCCGCGCGTTCCGGGGCCGGATTCCTGCGGGGGTCCGGCCCCGGGCCTTTGCCCCGGCGCGGGTCACTGCGCCTCGACGGCGGCGCAGCGCCATCCGGTGCCCGTGACGGTGCCGGTGCCGCCTCCGGCGCGTGCCGGGCCCTCGCGGCCGGCGCGCTCCAGGCGGAAGGCGAGGGCCCGCACGACGTGCGGGGTGAGCAGGACGACGGCGCTGGCCTCGACGGCCGTCCCGTCCGGGACGGGGCAGACGCGCGGCGGCCCCAGCAGCCGCGGCAGGTGGCCCCGGGAGACGTAGCGCCAGTCGGCGCGGGCGCCCACGAGGTCCCAGAGCCGGTCGTAGGCCTCGGGCTCCATCCGTCCGGCGAGGCTGGTGATGGGCCGCCGTCCGGTGAGGACCTCCAGCAGCCGTCCGGCGAACCAGACGTGCGGTGGCAGGGCGGTGACGTGCCGTGTGGGTGCGGACGTGGACGCGGGCATGGGTGTGAAGACAGGCATGGTGTGGACCCCCGTGGTCTACCGACTGGTAACCGGGTTCTACGGGGCCGGGCGCCGCTGCGGGAAGCGGGGCCCGCGATGTCCGGGGGGCGGTGCGGGATTCACCTATCAGGGGTGGTGCGCCCGTATGCTGACGCCATGCGCGTCTACATCCCCACGACCCTCCCAGGCCTGGCCGAGGCGCACAAGGCGGGTGAGCTGGGCCCTGCCCCGCTGGACGCCTTCGCCGTCACCCCGAGCCTGCGCGAGTGGTACGTCTCCGACGACATCGAGGAACTGGAGTACGCCGCGCTCACCCGCGCCGCCCAGGCCTCCCTGCGGCAGCTGGCGGCCACCCCGGACGCGCCCAGGCGGCGCGTCGTGGTCGCGGTGGACGTCGCCGACGGCGCCGTCTCCTTCGACCCCGACCGCGGCCTGGACCCCTCCGCGCTGGGCGCGGTGCGCCTGGCCGCGCCCGTGCCGATGGCCAGGGCTGCCGCCGTCCACGCCGACGCCGACGAGGCCGGGCAGGACGTCACGGCGGCCGCCGACGCCCTCGGCGCGGCCGACGCGGGCGACGACGACGCCCGCTTCACCGTCGACGGCGCCGAGGACCACGAGCTGCTCTGGTACGCCACCCAGGAGATCCCCTCGCTCATTGCGTGAGGTGACCGTACGAATACGCCGCGAGTGGATTTGACCTGGGCACTTGCCTTGAGGACATGGGGTCTGGGTACGGTTTCGGGTGTGAACGCGCATCTCGTGTGGGACTGGAACGGCACGCTGCTCCATGACATCGACGCGGTGATCGAGGCGACCAACGCCTCCTTCGCCGAGATCGGGCTGCCGCGGATCACGCTGGAGCGTTACCGCGAGCTGTACTGCGTGCCGGTCCCCCTGTTCTACGAACGGCTCATGGGCCGGCTGCCCACCGACGAGGAGTGGGAGGTGATGGACGACATCTTCCATCGCCACTACTGGACCCTCGCCGGTACGTGCGGCCTCGCCGAGGGGGCGGCGGAGATCCTGGCGCGGCGCCGCTACGAGGGGCTGACGCAGTCGCTGTGCTCCCTGGCGCCCCACGATCAGCTGATACCGATCCTGCGCACGCACGGCATCGAGCACCACTTCCTCCGGGTGGACGGCCGTACCGAGGGCAGCCACAGCGGCAAGTCCGAGCAGATGGCGCGGCACGTCGCCGCGATGGAGGGCATAGCGGCGGACCGCATCGTGGTGATCGGCGACGCCGTCGACGACGCGGTCGCCGCCAAGCACGTCGGGGCCATGGCGGTGCTCTACACGGGCGGCTCGCACAGCCGGGCCAGCCTGGAGACCGCGGGGGTGCCCGTCGTGGACAGCCTGGAGCAGGCGGTGGAGACCGCCGAGGCGCTCGTCGCCTGAGCCTGAGCCGGCGCCTTCACTGAGCCCCAGCCCAGCCCAGCCCAGCCCCGGCCGCGCGCCCGGGTCCCCGCCGGGGACCCGGGCGGCCGTCCGTCAGGTCACCGGCGCCTTGGAGCGCAGCACCGTGAGGAACTCGCGCATCCACGCCGGGTGGTCCGGCCAGGCGCGCGAGGAGACCACGACGCCGTCGACGACGGCCTCGGAGTCCTGGAAGCTCGCCCCGGCCGCCTCCATGTCCATCTCCAGCGCCGGGTAGGCGGTGACGCGGCGCCCGCTGAGGGCGCCGACGGCGGCCGTCAGCAGGGGGCCGTGGCAGATCTGCGCGACGGGCTTGTCGGCGTCGAAGAAGGCCTTGAGGACCTTGCGCAGCTCCGGGTCGTTGCGCAGGTACTCCGGGGCGCGTCCGCCGGGGACGACCACGGCCGCGTACGCGCCGGGGTCGACGTCCGCGAAGGACAGGTCGGCCGGCCAGGTGTACCCGGGCTTCTCGGTGTAGGTGTCGAAGCCCTCCTCGAAGTCGTGGACGACGAACCTGAGCTTCTTGCGGCTGGGGGCCGCGATGTGCACCTCGTACCCCTCCTCGAGGAGCCGTTGGTACGGGTACATGACTTCCAGCGATTCCGCCGCGTCGCCGGTCACGATCAGGATCTTGGTGGCCATGGCTGGGTGTCCCGCCTCTCGCCGTCTGCTGTCCGTCTGCTCTGCTGTCCGTCCGCTGCGTGCTGCCGTCCCGCCCCGTGGTCTCGTGCTGCCGTCCGGCGCGCCGTCGTGTGAACGTCTCGATACATCTCCGCGACGTTCCCCTCCTCAACCTGCACCCGCCCGGCCGGACTGTCCAGTTCGTCAAAGATTGGTTCGTGGTTTTGTACACAAAGAGCCCCTGACAGCCCCCCCGGACGTAGCGATAGCCTTACAGCGTGATCAGCGCTGATCCACCGATCACCATCACCTACGTCACGCAATGGCGCGCGACAGGAGCATGAGGACATGCAGACCAAGCTGGACGAAGCAAAGGCCGAGCTGCTCGCACGGGCGGCCCGGGTAGCTGAGAACAGCCCGGCGGGGGGACAACCTGGCCAGGGCCTCGAGAAGGAGGCGCTGGAAGCCTTCCTCCAGCGCTACTACCTGCACAGCGCCCCGGAGGACCTGCTCGACCGCGACCCGGTGGACATCTTCGGCGCCGCCGTGTCCCACCACCGTCTCGCCGAGCTGCGCCCGCAGGGGACGGCCAACGTCCGCGTGCACACCCCCTCGGTGGAGGAGAACGGCTGGACGTGCAGCCACACGGTCGTCGAGGTGGTCACCGACGACATGCCGTTCCTGGTCGACTCCGTCACCAACGAGCTGTCCCGGCAGGACCGCGCGATCCACGTCGTCGTCCACCCGCAGATGCTGGTGCGCCGTGACGTGACCGGGAAGCTGCTGGAGGTGCTGGACGCCGCGCCCGGCGACGGCGCCGGTGTGCCGCACGACGTGCTGACCGAGTCCTGGATCCACGTGGAGATCGACCGCGAGACCGACCGCGAGGACCTGAAGCAGATCACCACGGACCTGCGCCGCGTCCTGTCCGACGTCCGCGAGACCGTCGAGGACTGGCAGAAGATGCGCGACGCCGCGCTGCGCATCGCCGACGAGCTGGCCGCGACCCCGCCAGCGCTGCCCGAGCAGGAGGTCGGCGAGGCCTGGGAGCTGCTGCGCTGGCTGTCCGAGGACCACTTCACCTTCCTCGGCTACCGCGAGTACGCGCTGACCACGGAGACCACCCCGGAGGGCGAGGAGGACGTGCTCACCGCCGTCCCCGGCACCGGCCTGGGCATCCTGCGCTCCGACCCGCAGCACCGCGTGGAGGAGTCCGAGAGCGGCCAGGCGGTCTCGCCGTCCTTCAACCGGCTGCCCGCGGACGCCCGTAAGAAGGCCCGCGAGCACAAGCTGCTGATCCTCACCAAGGCCAACAGCCGCTCCACCGTGCACCGCCCGTCCTACCTCGACTACATCGGGGTGAAGAAGTTCGACGCCGACGGCAACGTCGTCGGCGAGCGCCGCTTCCTCGGCCTGTTCTCCTCGGCGGCCTACACCGAGTCGGTGCGCCGGGTGCCGGTCATCCGCCGCAAGGTCCAGGAGGTGCTGGACGGCGCCGGTTTCTCCCCTGACAGCCACGACGGCCGCGACCTGCTGCAGATCCTGGAGACCTACCCGCGCGACGAGCTCTTCCAGACCGGCCCGGACGAGCTGCGCGAGATCGTCACCAGCGTGCTGTACCTGCAGGAACGCCGCCGGCTGCGGCTGTTCCTGCGCCAGGACGAGTACGGCCGCTACTTCTCGGCGCTGGTCTACCTGCCCCGGGACCGCTACACCACGGGCGTGCGGCTGCGGCTGACCGACATCCTCAAGGAGGAGCTGAACGGGGTCACCGCGGACTTCACCGCCTGGAACACCGAGTCGGTGCTCTCCCGGCTGCACTTCGTGGTCCGCGTCGCGGCCGGCACCACGCTGCCGCAGCTGACCGACCGCGACGTCGAGCGGATCGAGAACCGGCTCGCCGACGCTGCCCGCTCCTGGGCCGACGGCTTCGCCGAGGCGCTGACCTCCGAGTGCGGCGAGGAGCGAGCGGCCGAGCTGACCCGCCGCTACGCGCACGCCTTCCCCGACGGCTACCGTGCCGACTTCACGCCCCGCGCGGCCGTCGCGGACCTGCAGCACCTGGAGCGGCTCAACGGCGAGGACTTCTGCCTCAGCCTGTACGAGCCGGTCGGCGCCGCCCCCGACGAGCGCCGCTTCAAGATCTACCGCACCGGCGCCCCCGTCTCGCTGTCCGCGGTGCTGCCCGTGCTGCAGCGCCTGGGCGTCGAGGTCATCGACGAGCGCCCGTACGAGATGCGCCGCGCCGACGGCACCCGCGCCTGGATCTACGACTTCGGGCTGCGCATCGACCCGTCGCTGGGCGACCTCGGCGACGACGCCCGTGAGCGCTTCCAGGACGCCTTCACCGCGACGTGGACCGGGCAGGCCGAGAACGACGGCTTCAACTCCCTGGTGCTGCGCGCCGGGCTGACCTGGCGCCAGGCGATGGTGCTGCGGGCGTACGCCAAGTATCTGCGGCAGGCCGGCACGGCCTTCTCGCAGGACTACATGGAGGACACCCTCCGCAACAACGTCCACACCACCCGGCTGCTGGTCAACCTCTTCCAGGCCCGGCTCTCCCCGGACCACCAGCGGGCCGGCAGCGAGCTGACCGACGCGCTGCTGGAGGAGGTGGACGCCGCCCTGGAGCAGGTCGCCAGCCTGGACGAGGACCGCATCCTGCGCTCCTTCCTCACGCTCATCAAGGCCACGCTGCGCACCAACTACTTCCAGCGCGCCGACGGCGGCAAGCCGCACGCCTACGTGTCGATGAAGTTCGACCCGCAGGCGATCCCGGACCTGCCCGCGCCGCGCCCGGCGTACGAGATCTGGGTGTACTCCCCGCGCGTGGAGGGCGTGCACCTGCGCTTCGGCAAGGTCGCCCGCGGTGGCCTGCGCTGGTCCGACCGGCGCGAGGACTTCCGCACCGAGGTCCTCGGCCTGGTCAAGGCGCAGATGGTGAAGAACACCGTCATCGTGCCGGTCGGCGCCAAGGGCGGCTTCGTCGCCAAGCAGCTGCCGGACCCGGCCGCCGACCGCGAGGCGTGGCTGGCGGAGGGCATCACCTCCTACAAGACCTTCATCTCCGGTCTGCTCGACGTCACCGACAACCTGGTCGGCGGGCAGGTCGTGCCGCCGGCCGACGTGGTCCGCCACGACGGCGACGACACCTACCTGGTGGTCGCGGCCGACAAGGGCACCGCGTCGTTCTCGGACATCGCCAACGAGGTCGCCACCTCGTACGGCTTCTGGCTCGGCGACGCCTTCGCCTCCGGCGGCTCGGTCGGCTACGACCACAAGAAGATGGGCATCACCGCCCGCGGCGCCTGGGAGTCGGTCAAGCGGCACTTCCGTGAGACGGGCCACGACACCCAGAGCGAGGACTTCACCGTCGTCGGCGTCGGCGACATGTCCGGTGACGTCTTCGGCAACGGCATGCTGCTCAGCGAGCACATCCGGCTGGTGGCCGCCTTCGACCACCGGCACATCTTCATCGACCCCGTGCCGGACGCGGCGACCTCGTACGCCGAGCGCCGCCGGATGTTCGAGCTGCCGCGTTCCTCGTGGGCGGACTACGACACCAAGCTGATCTCGCACGGCGGCGGTGTCTTCCCGCGCAGCGCCAAGGCGATCGCGCTCACCCCGCAGATCCGCAAGGCGCTCGGCATTGAGCAGCCGGTGGCGAAGATGACGCCGGCGGACCTGATGAAGGCGATCCTCAAGGCCCCGGTGGACCTGCTGTGGAACGGCGGCATCGGCACCTACGTGAAGGCCGCCACCGAGTCCCACCTGGACGTCGGCGACAAGGCCAACGACGCGATCCGCGTGGACGGCGGCGAGCTGCGCGTCAAGGTCGTCGGCGAGGGTGGCAACCTGGGCCTGACCCAGCTCGGCCGGATCGAGTTCGCCCAGACCGGCGGGCGGGTCAACACCGACGCCATCGACAACAGCGCCGGCGTGGACGCCTCCGACCACGAGGTCAACATCAAGATCCTGGTCAACGCGGTCGTCGCCGACGGCGACCTGACGGTCAAGCAGCGCAACTCGCTGCTGGCGCAGATGACCGACGAGGTCGGCGCCCTGGTGCTGCGCAACAACTACGCGCAGAACGTGGCGCTGGCCAACGGCATGGCCCAGTCCGCCAGCCTGCTCCACGCCCACCAGCGCTACCTGCGCAGGCTGGTCCGTGACGGCAAGCTGGACCGGGCCCTGGAGTTCCTGCCCTCCGACCGGCAGATCCGGGAGCGGCTGAACGCCGGCCACGGCCTGACCCAGCCGGAGCTGGCCGTCCTCCTCGCCTACACGAAGATCACCGTGGCGGAGGAGCTGCTCGGCACCGGCCTGCCCGACGACCCCTACCTGCGGCGGCTGCTCGACGCGTACTTCCCCAAGGCGCTGCACGAGCGGTTCCAGGCGCAGATCGACGGGCACGCGCTGCGGCGCGAGATCGTGACGACGGTGCTGGTCAACGACACCGTCAACACCGGCGGCACCACCTTCCTGCACCGCTTCAAGGAGGAGACCGGGGCCACCACCGAGGAGATCGTGCGGGCGCACACCGCGGCCCGTGCCATCTTCGGCCTGGGCGGCATCTGGGACGAGGTGGAGGCGCTGGACACGGTCGTCGCGGCCGACGTCCAGACCCGGATCCGGCTGCACTCGCGGCGGCTGGTCGAGCGGGGCACCCGCTGGCTGCTGAACAACCGGCCGCAGCCGCTGGCCATCGCGGAGACGATCGACTTCTTCCGCGAAGGTGTCGCCACGGTGTGGGCGGTGCTGCCGAAGCTGCTGCGCGGCGCCGACCTGGAGTGGTACGAGTCGATCCACGACGAGCTGACCGGCGCGGGCGTGCCGGAGGAGCTGGCGACGCGGGTCGCCGGGCTCTCCTCTGCCTTCCCGGCGCTCGACATCGTCGACGTCGCCGACCGGACCGGCAAGGACCCGCTGGCGGTCGCCGAGGTCTACTACGACCTCGCCGACCGGCTGCAGATCACACAGCTGCTCGACCGGATCATCGAGCTGCCGCGCGCCGACCGCTGGCACTCCATGGCCCGTGCGTCGATCCGCGAGGACCTCTTCGCGGCGCACGCGGCCCTCACCCAGGACGTGCTGTCCGTCGGCAACGGCTCCTCCACCCCGGAGCAGCGCTACCAGGCGTGGGAGGAGTCCAACAGCGCGCTGATCGGGCGGGCGAGGACGACGCTCGACGAGATCCAGGGCTCGGAGAGCTTCGACCTGGCGAACCTGTCGGTGGCGATGCGGACGATCCGCTCGCTGCTGCGGGCCCGCCGCTGACGCCTGGACGGCGCACGTACGACGGCAGGGGCCGGGGAGCACGCGCTCCCCGGCCCCTGCCGCGTGGACGGGCTCAGCCGACCCGGTACAGCCGTTCGCCGGTGCGGGGGCCCTGGGCGACCTGGACGCCGCCCGGCGGGGGCGGGTCGTCCGCCTCGGTCATCACCCACTTCACGTGGTAGCGGCGGGCGATGGCAAGGCGCTGGTCCATGGGCGTCGCGGGGGCCAGGTAGGCGCGTACGTCGGCCTCGCGTCGCTCGCGGTCTGCCGCCGTCGTCGACGGGTCGGGCCAGGCCGGTGACACCAGGAACGCGCCGTAGGCGGGCATGACGTGCTTGGGGTTGTACCCGTCGGTCAGGAGGACGTCGCCGGCGGCGACGTGCGCCTGCGCCCACAGGTAGCCGGGCCAGCTGCCCAGCCGCTGCAGGTGCAGCGCGGGCGGCACGTAGCGCGCCGGTACGACCGCGCCCGCCTGCGCCAGCAGTCCCGCGCAGGCCGCCACCGCCGCCAGCGGGGCCAGCACGGTGCGCAGCGCGGTCCACGGCGGGGCCTGCGCGAGCTCCACCGCCAGCGCGAACTGCAGCGGTACCAGCAGCAGCCCGAAGATCCGCCCGAAGGAGTAGGAGCCGCTGAGCCAGCCGTAGGCGGCGACGGCGCAGTCCGCGGCGAACATCAGCACCAGCGGGTCGAAGCGGTTCAGCCGCAGCCGGCACAGCAGCGCCGGCAGCCCGGCCAGGGCCAGCCCGTACCACTGCCACAGGTCCGCGTACAGCCGCCGGTGGACGTCGTCCACGGTGGGGTCGCCGAGCAGCGCGGAGAGGCTGAAGTACGGCCACCAGGCGGCGACGGCGAAGGCGACCGCCGCGGTCAGCGCCCACCGGCCGAGGACCCCGGCGGCGACCGGCATGCGCTGCATGCCGATGACGATGGCGACCACGCCGATGAGGGTGCCCATCGCCGTGAAGGGGTGCACGAGCAGCACGGTCCCGATGAGCAGTCCGAGCCAGGCGTGCAGCCACGTCCCGGCCACGCCGCGGCGGGCCGCCCGCGCGGTCAGCGCCCACACCCAGAACGTCACGCCGACGGCGAAGGCACTGGGGTAGGTCAGTCCCCGGATCATCGACTGCAGACCGAGGAAGCCGCTCCACTCCTTGTGCTGCGGCCCCCACAGCAGGACGAACGCGGCGAGCGCCAGCACCGGCGCCCAGCGCCGGTTGCTGAGCACGCGGGTGAAGGCGCCGATGCCGGTGACGACCAGCGCCAGGTTGACCGGGCCGCACCCCTTGAGCAGCTGCCAGCCCGGTACGCCCGTCAGGTGCGACAGCAGCCCCAGCACCACGGTGTACGGGGTGAAGTAGGGGCTGCCGGTGCCCGGCACGTCGAGCAGCGGGTTGGCCGGGTGCCGCCAGTCCGTGGCGATCCGCTCGATCGCGGCGGCGTGCTGCCCGAAGTCGGAGGCGACCGGCGACTGCCAGGTGCGGTAGGCCACCACCGCCCAGAAGAGGGTGCCGAGGATCAGGTACGGGGAGGGCCTGCGCACGTCCCGCAGCTCGTACGCGTGGATCCGCCAGTCCCGCTGGGTCAGCACGCCGGTCACCGCAGCCCTCCCGGCCGTCGTCCGCTCGTCACCTCGTTCCCCTCGATGCTTGATCGTGACGGACGCGGCTGCATCCCGGCGGGGCCCGTACGGGGCGTCGTCACGGCCGTGCGGCGGCCTCCTGCGGACCGGAGCGTGGTCCCTGCGGCGGGGCGCCGGCCAGGAGCGCGGGAGCGGGCGCGGGGGTGCGGGCCTCCAGGGGCACGACGGGCAGCGGCTCGCTCTCGCCGAGGAAGACCCGCCGCACGACCCGCTCGGCGGCCCGGCCGTCGTCGAAGGCGCAGAAGCGGCGGCGGAACGCCTCCCGCAGTCCGGCCGCCTCCGGGCTGTTCCAGGCGCCGTCGCGGAAGACCGCGATCAGTTCGTCGTCGCTGGTGGAGACGGCGCCGGGGGTCTCGCCGGGGGCTCCGGACAGCAGGTCGAAGTAGACGCCGCGGCTGGCCCGGTAGACCGGCCAGTCGTCGGCGTGGACGACGATAGGCCGGTCGAGGAGCGCGTAGTCGAACATGATCGACGAGTAGTCGGTGACCAGGGCGTCGGCGGCCAGGCACAGCTGTTCGACCGACGGGTGCCGGGAGACGTCGACCAGCAGCCCTTCCTCGTGCAGCGCCTTCAGGCGGGCGTCCTCGCCGTGGAAGTAGTGGATGCGGGTGAGCAGGACGAAGCCCTCGCCGAGCGCCCGGCACACCCGTTCCACGTCCAGGCGCGGCACGAAGTTGCGCTGGTAGTCGCGGGTCGTCGGCGCGTACAGGACCGCGGTGCGGCCGGGGGCGATGCCCAGGGCCGCGCGGGCGTGGGAGACCTCGGCGGCGCCGGCGGTCAGGAAGACGTCGTTGCGCGGGTAGCCGGTCTCCAGGTGCTGCCAGGAGGAGGGGTACACGCGCTCCCAGATCTCGCTGGAGTGCGGGTTGGAGGACACGCTGTAGTCCCAGCGGTCCACCCGCTCCAGCAGCCGGCGGAAGCTCATGCCCTTGGCGGAGGCGGGGTAGCGCTGCTGGTCGATCCCCATCTTCTTCAGCGGGGTGCCGTGGTGGGTCTGCAGGTGGACGCTGCCGGGCCGCTTGCGGACGTCGTTGGGGAAGTTGACGTTGCTGATCAGGTACGTGGCCCGGGCCATCAGACGCCAGTAGCGCCGGGTGCGCGGCACGACGTAGTCCACGCCCTTGGGCACCCGGGGGACGTCGGACTTGCGGACCAGCCACACCCCGTGGACGCCCGGGGCGATCTCCCGTGCCTTGTGGTAGATCGCGGCCGGGTTGCAGAACACCCCGCGGTCCCAGTACGCCGAGTACACCGCGAGGTTGGGGTCGAGCGGCCGCCGCAGGTGGTAGGCGTACAGGGCGGCCTTGGCCCGCTGCGCGACCTGCCGGCGCAGCCGCCGCCTGCGCCGCGTCAGCTCCTTGCGGGCCTCGCGCGGTACGTCGCCCAGCCGGGCCAGCAGCCAGCTGCCGCGGGCCAGCCGCCGGTAGGCGGTGGCCTTGTCCGCGGGCGGCACGAACCCCTCCGGCAGGTGGCGGGCGTACCAGCGGGCCGCGAGCCGGAAGAACACGCCGCGCAGCCGCGGCGGGATCCGGTCCGGGTTGCCGAGGCAGAACAGGAAGTGGCTGACGGCCCGCTCGAACAGCATCGGCCGCAGCGGCGCGAGGTGTTCGCGGCCGGGCGCGTCGAGGAAGTCGAAGAGCCGGGTGTACTGGTCGAGGATGACGAAGTGGTTGCGGCCCGGGCTGCGGGTGCTGGCGCCGCTGCGCCGCTGCCGGTACTCCAGCACCGCCCGGGCCAGGCAGGAGATGCGTTCGGCGCTGAGCATCGTCACGTACGAGACGAGGGCGTCCTCGTAGATGCCGTCGCTGAAGGAGAAACCGTGCCCCCGGTAGAAGGCGCGGCGGTAGACCCGGTTGGAGGTCATCGCGAACAGCCGCAGGAACTCGGGGCGTTCGGTGATCCGGAAGACGTCGGTGCCGGCCGAGGCGAGCAGGTCGCCGAAGACGCTCTTCTCGGCCGCCTCCCACCAGTAGGTGCGCACGTGGTCGAAGTAGAGGATGTCCGGGTCGCCGTCCTGCTTCAGCCGCTCGGCGACCGCCTCCAGCGAGCCGGGGGCGAGGGTGTCGTCGCCGTCGAGGAAGAGCAGGTAGTCGCCGGTGGCCCGCTCGGCACCGGTGTTGCGGGCCCGCCCCACCCCCAGGTTCTCCTCGTGGTGCAGCGCGATCACCCGGCAGTCGCGGGCCGCGTACTCGTCGAGGATGCGGCCGCAGTGGTCCGGCGAGCGGTCGTCGACCGCGATCACCTCGAGGTCGGGCAGTGACTGCGACAGCACCGAGTCGAGGCAGGCGCGCAGGTAGCCCTGCACCTTGTGGACCGGGACGATGACGGAGAAGCGGGGCATGTGGATCCTGGGTTCCCTCAGGGGTCAGTGACGGTCGGGTTCGAGCAGCCGGTCGACGGCGCGGGCCGCCGCACCGCCGTCGTCGAGGTGGCAGAAGGTCGCGCGGAAGTGCGCGTACGCGTCGGCGCTGTGCCGTGCCACGGTGCCGAGGTCGCGCAGCGCGCCCGCCAGGTCGGCGGTGGACTGCAGCAGCGGGCCCGGGGCCTGGGCCTCGAAGTCGGGGTAGAAGCCGCGCAGGGTGTCGCGGAAGTGCTCCAGGTCGGGGACGAGGAAGAGCATCGGACGGCCGGTGTTGGCGAAGTCGGCCGCGGGGGAGGCGTAGTCGGTGACCAGGACGTCGGCGACCAGCAGCAGCTCCGCCACGTCCGGGTGGCAGGACACGTCGCGCACGAACCCGGAGCGCGGGGTGCGGACCCGGTCGGCGACCAGGGGGTGGGAGCGGAAGAGCAGCACGTGGTCGGCGCCCAGGGCGCGTTCGGCCTCCGCCAGGTCCAGGTGGGGCGACATGCGGTAGTGCTCGGCGTCGTACGCCAGGTCGTCGCGGCGCGTCGGCGCGTACAGCACGACGGTGCGGTCCCTGGGGACCCGCAGCCGGTCGCGCAGCGCGGCGGCCACCTTGGCGCGGTCGTCGGCGAAGAGCACGTCCGTGCGGGGCAGTCCCGTCTCGGCGACCGGGCCGTCGTAGCCGAGTGCGGCCCGCAGCAGCGGGGTGCTGTACGCGTTCGGCGACAGCAGCAGGCTCCACTGGGCGCCCGGGTCGCGCGGCGGGCGGGGCAGGTGCACCAGGTCCGCGCACAGGGTGCCGGCGAGGTCCCGGCCGGTCCGCTTGAGGGGGGTTCCGTGCCAGGTCTGCAGCACGGTCTGGTCCGGGCGGCGCACGAACCACTGCGGCAGGTGGGTGTTGGTGACGACGTAGCGGCTGCGGGCGAGCGCCTCGTACCAGGCGGCGCTGTGCAGCACGACCGGCCGCGCGGTCGCCGGCGGCGGGGCCTGACCGTCCCTGACCACCCACAGGTGCTCCAGGCCGTCCGCGGCACGGCGGCGCAGCAGCTCCTCGTGGACGGCGCGCGGCGAGTCCCCGTACGCCCGCCCGTCGAAGGCGCTGTACAGCACCGACTCGCGGCGCGGCAGCCCGCGGGTGCGCGGATGGTGGCTCTCGCGCAGCACCCGCTGCCGGTACGGGCCGCGCTGCGGCTCCGGCACGGTGGGCCGGGCGTCGAGGAACAGCCGGTCGTGGAAGCGCCGGTCGACGGAGAAGGACTTGCCGCCCGCCTCCGCCGCCATCGGCAGCGCCTCGAACACCCCGGGCGCGACCCGCACCGGCGCTTCCGTGCCGGCGCCGTCGCGCAGGTGCAGGTACCAGCGGCCGGCGGGCAGCGGGACGGTGCCGGCGAGGGACTCCAGCGTGCCGGGGCGCACGGTGGCGGTGAAACGGCGCCCCTCGTACGGGCCCGGCCCTGCGGCGTCCTGCGGCACGGACGGCAGCGGCGGGATCGCGCTGGACGGTGGCGGGAAGCCCGGGCGGCGTCCCGGTACGCCGTCGGCCTGGACCGGGACGGCGTGCTCGACGCGGTGCGTGCCGTGGCGGAGCACCAGTTCGGCCGGGCCGGGGGCGGAGCCGGGCGCGAGGCGGCCGGCCACGACGAGGGCGCCCTCGGCGGTCCAGCCGATGGCGTCGGCCACCGGCTGCGGGGTGCGGTCGCGCAGCACCAGCTTCCCCGACGCCTTCGCCTCGACCAGCAGCCGTCGCGGCGTCCCGCCGAGCCGGGGGTCGGTGCCGAGGTCGTAGTGCCCGGCGGGCAGCGCGCCGTCGAGGTGGACGGGGTCGGCGTGCCCGGGGTTCAGCAGCGCGACGTCCCAGCTGTCGGTGTCCTCCGCGCGGATCTCCTTGGGCCCGGCGTCCAGCGCGGGCCGGGCGGCCGCCAGGTCGGCGAGGGGCACGCGGGCCCGGCGGACGCCGTCGTCCGTCCCCCCGGGGACCGCGGGCTCCAGCGGGTACTCCAGCACGGTGGGCGTCGCGGAGTGCGTCAGCCGTACCGCCGTCGCCTGTGGCGCGCCCGTGAAGTCCAGTTCCACCGCGGTGCCGTCGCCGGTCGCCCGGTGGCCGGTCAGCCGCCGTACCTCCGGCTCCACCGACAGCTGCAGCCGCCCCTGCCGGTAGTACGGCACGAGCCGCATGCCGCCGCCGGCCGCGTACGACGGCGGGGACGCCCCCGAGCCCGCGTCCGCGGCCCGCAGGGCCGCCTTGCGGATGACCCCCTTCGCCGCGACGACCACCCCGAGCCGCCAGCGGCCGGCCCGTGGTTCGCCCTGGCGGCGGCCGGTGGTCAGCCGCGCCGGGTCGATGGTGATCTCGAAGCCCGACCAGTCGTAGCAGTGTTCCTCCTGGCGCGAGTTGAGGGTCGCGGCGGGCTCCTGCCGGATCCTGACCGGCAGCAGCACCACCTTGGCCCGGCGGCCGTGGCCGTGGACGGCGACCGCGGTGATGTGCGCGGCGCCCTTGCGGTCGGCGTCGATGTTGCGCAGGTAGGCGTAGCCGCGCAGGACGAGCCGGCCGTTCTCCCGCACCACCTCGCGCACCCGCGCCCGGACGGGGAAGTCCGCGCGCCGCAGCCGGGCTGCCGAGGCCGGCAGGGCGATCCGGCCGCCGTCGGCGCCGCGCAGCACCGCCCGCTTGCGCAGCGGCGGGCCGGTGACGCCGAAGCCGGCGGAGTTGCGCTGCTCGTGGTCGAGCACCGTCAGCAGGTCGTCGAGGCGGTCCTTGACGATCAGGTGCCACTTGATGCGCAGCCCGGCGGGCAGCTCGAGGAAGAGGGCGGGGTCGACCCGGGTGAGCCAGTCGCGGCAGCGGTCCATGAAGACCCGCCGGTACTCGGGGCCGGCCATCGGCAGGGCGTCGATGAAGTACAGCAGGTCGTCGGTGAGGACCGAGCGGTCGTAGGCCCGTTTGAAGGAGGTCCAGCGCGTGCGGGCCGGGTCGCCGAGGAAGCGGCTGACGTGGTCGACGGCGGCGATCCGGTCGCGCACGCCCTTGACGTCGGTGCGGCGCCGGGTGATGGAGCCCTCGCGGATCCGCCAGTAGTAGACGTGCTCGTGCGTCACGTCGACGGCGTCGGCGAGGAAGTGCGCGGGGATGGTGAGCGGGGTGTCCTCGTAGAGCACGCCCTCGGGGAAGGCCAGGCGGTGGCGCTCCCAGAAGGAGCGGCGGAAGACCTTGTTCCAGGCGACCCGGTCGGAGAGCAGGCTCAGGTCCCGGGTGATGTGGGTGCCGGTGACGGTGCGGGTCATGTCCCGGTGCTGCCAGGCCTGGCTGCGGCCGTCGGCGGTCAGCCGCCACACGTTGCCGGTCGCGAAGTCCGAGCCCGACCCGTCCAGCAGGCCCACCAGCCGCTCGTAGGCGTGCGGCGGCAGGATGTCGTCGCTGTCGAGGAAGCACAGGTACTCGGTGCGCGGGTCGGCGTGGCGGGTGCCGGTGTTGCGGGCGTGGCCCAGTCCGCCGTTGTCCTGCCGGACCAGGCGGAAGCGCGGGTCGCGGTCGGCGAAGCCCTGGGCGATCTCCGGGCCGGAGTCGGTGGAGCCGTCGTCCACCATGACCACGTCGAGGGCGTCGAAGGTCTGTGCGGCGACCGACCGCAGGCATTCCTGCAGCCAGCTCTCGACGTTGTGGACCGGAACGACGACCGTGAGGCGGGGCGTGCGCGACACCATGGTGACGTGGCCCTTTCCGGACGAGGGCGACAGGGGGCGAGGGGTTCAACTCGTGATCGCGTCCTCGGTCACCTCGCCTGCGCCTTTCGGGTGATCCACCGGGCGCCGGGGGCCGCTCCTGCCTACGCTCGGCGCTATGCCTCGGTTCAGTGTGATCGTCCCGGTATGGAAGACCCAGGGGTACGTCCGTGCGTGCCTGGAGTCGGTGCTCGGGCAGCGGTACGCGGACCTGGAGCTGATCGCGGTCGACGACTGCTCGCCCGACGGGTCGGCCGCCGTCGTCGACGAGGTCGCCGCCGCCGACCCCAGGGTGCTCCCGCTGCGGAGGCCCCGCAACGCAGGGCCCGGTCCGGCCCGGAACGCGGGGGCGGCCCGGGCCAGCGGCGACTACCTGCTCTTCCTCGACTCCGACGACCTCCTCGCGCCCGGCGCCCTGACCGCCCTCGACGCGAGGCTGCGCGCCACCGGAGACCCGGAGGTGCTGCTCTTCGACCATGACCGGCTCGACGTGTGGGAGCACCGCACGGAGAGCGGGGACGGCGACTTCCTGCAGGCGGCCGCGCTCGCCGGGCACGCCGTCTTCCGGGCCACCGAGCGCCCGCAGTGCCTGACCGTGTTCCCCGCGGCCTGGAACCGGGTGGTGCGGCGCGACTACTGGGCCGGGTTCGCCTTCGGCGCCGGTCCGTACGAGGACGTCCCGGTGGCGTACGAGATGCTGCTCGCCGCCCCGCGCATCGCCTGCCTGGACCGGGTCTGCGTCACGTGGCGCGAGCGCCGCCGCGGCAGCTTCTCCAGCACGCCGGGCCCGCAGCACCTCGTCCTGGCCGACCGGTACGACACGCTGCTGGCCCGGCACGACCTGCCGGTGCTGCGCGCCGAGCGGGACCGGCGGCTCACGGCCGTCCTGGACGACCCCGGGCGGCTGCGCGCGCAGGACCGCGCCGCCTTCTTCCGCCGCGCCGGGCTGCCGGGCACCTTCGCCGCCCATCGCGCCGCGGAGCTGGGCACCCGGGCCGCCCGGCGGCTGCGCACGCACCGCAACGCCGTCGCCCGCGAGGTGTACCGCCGCTGGTACGCCCTGGAACGCCGCCGCCCGCTCGACGACGACCTGGTGGTGTACGCGGCGTACTGGAACCGGGGGGTGCTGTGCAGCCCCGCCGCGATCTACCGCAAGGCCCGCGAGCTCGCCCCGCACCTGCACGGGGTCTGGGTGGTCCGGCGCGGTGCGCAGGACGCGGTCCCCGAGGGTGTCGACCGGGTGGAGGCGAACTCCCGCCGCTACTGGGAGCTGCTGGCCCGCGCCCGCTTCCTGGTGAACAACGCCAACTTCACCGGGGAGGTCGTCAAGCGCCCCGGCCAGGTCTACCTGCAGACCCACCACGGCACCCCGCTCAAGCACATGGGCATGGACCTGCGCGCCCACCCGGCGGTGGCCAAGGGCATGAGCTTCCGCCGCCTGCTGGACCACGCCGACCAGTGGGACTACTCCCTGTCCGCCAACCCCCACTCAAGCGAGGTCTGGGAGCGGGTCTACCCCGGCAACTATCTGACGCTGCCGACCGGCTACCCCCGCAACGACGCCTACTTCACGGCGGGCGCCGACGACGTGCGGCAGATCCGGGCCCGGCTGGGCATCCCGGACGGGGTCAGGGCGATCCTGTACGCCCCCACGCACCGCGACTACCAGCGGGAGTTCGTCCCGCAGTTGGACCTCGCCCGGCTGTGCCGGGCGCTGGGGCGGGAGTACCTGGTACTGGTCCGCGCGCACTACTTCTACCCCGGGGCCGGCCCGGCGGCGCTGCCGGAGGGGGCGCTGGACGTCTCCGCGCACACACCGCTGGAGGAGCTGTGCCTGGCCTCCGACGCGCTGCTCACCGACTACTCGTCGCTGATGTTCGACTACGCGGGCCTCGACCGCCCGATCGTGGTCCACGCCGCCGACTGGGAGGTCTACCGGGCCGCCCGCGGGGTCTACTTCGACCTGGTCTCCGGGCGCCCCGGCGACACCCCGGGCGTGGTCGCCCGCGACGAGGCCGCGATCGCCACCGCCTTCCGCTCCGGCGCCTGGGCCTCGCCGGAGGCGGCCGAGCTGCGGGCGGCCTTCCGGGCCCGCTTCTGCCCCTGGGACGACGGCCGGGCCGCCGAACGCGCCGTACGGCGGGTGCTGCTCGGCGAACCGGAGCTGCTGCCCGTCCTCAAGCCGGACGAGCGCACCCCCGCGCCGCCGCCGTGAGCCGTCAGGGGCGGGCCGCCGGGGCGGGGGTGCGCTCGTCCGGCTTGAGGACGGGC
>NZ_JARAVO010000130.1:13869-25124 GCF_033792805.1 Streptomyces sp. PA03-1a | reverse complement strand
GGGCGGGGGCGGGGGCAGCGGCCTCGGGTGCCTCGTACCCCGCGGCCTCGTAGCCCGCGGACGTGGTGTCGTGGGAGGTCGTCGCCTCGGCGGCCGGCGCGTCGAACCAGCCGGCGGCCATGTTCCACTGGCCGGTGTCCCAGCCGTCGATCGCGTTCTTCGTCGGCGGTGCCTGCTCGGCGGCCGGGGGATTCCAGCCGGCGGCGATGTTCCACTCGGCGGTGTCCCACTCGGAGTACGCGGTTGCGGACCCCTGTTGCTGTCCGGGTATCAGGGCAGGCTCGTTCGACGCCACGCGGGCGCGCTCCTTTCCTTCCTTCTCGCCTACCGGGTTAGCTGACGGGTTCGGAGCAGGAAGGTCTCCTACGAGGACCGCGGAGGGCCCCCGATTCACCCCAGGAAGTGGTTCCCCGGTTCCCGCGGACGGGATTCGGCAAGCGCACGGCGCCGCCCTGTCGGCGGCGGGATGACCGCGCTGCGTTATCGAACGTTAATAGAGGCGCCCGCCAATTCCAAGCCACTCAAGCGAGTTCATGACGGGAATCTATGGGGATGGACAGGACATACATGGACATTGGGCCGTGACTGCCGTGACCTACGGGAAATGTGAGTGTGCATCAGTCGTTATGCGGAAGGGAGTGCCGCGCTCACGAGGAGTGATGGTCACCCCGGACCCCGGCCGCCGAGCGCGCGCCCCAGACGGCCGCCCAGACGCTCCGCCGTGGCGTCGGCACTGCGGTGCGCCGCGAGCATTCCGTGCACTTCACGCTGCAGGACCCGGGTGAAGGTGACGTAGTGCGCGGTCGCCGGACGGGCCCTGGCGGCCTGCAACGCGCACCACAGCACGGTCGTGTAACCGGGGGTCGCGACGGACGGCGAGGGCGAGGGCTCCGAGCCGCGTCCCGCGGGACGGTCGTAGAACCACGCACGGGGGTCGTGAGGATCGTCACAGTTGACATCCCCGGCTCCGTATGCAGACCGCCGCGCGGGGGCGAAACCCGCCCCGAGCAGGGCATGTTGGGCGCCGCGTCCGGTCAGGAAGCGGATCAGGTCCGCGGCGTCGTCCGGGCGGTCGCTGGTCGCCGCCACGCCCAGGCTCTGGCCGCCGAGAGCGGCGACGCCGGGGAGCCGGGCCACGCCGAAGCGGACACCGGGGGCGAGAGTGGCGTCGAGCCGGTTGTAGGCGTAGGGCCAGTTGCGCATCAGCACGCTCTGGCCCTCGGTGAACTGGGCGAGCGTGACCGACTCGTCGGCCTCCAGGGACTCCGGGTTGAGGTTGTTGGCGGCGCCCAGCCGACCGAGCTCGTCCAGGCCCTCGCGCAGCCCGTCCTCGGTGCCGATGTAGCGGCCGTCGCCGTCGACGAGTGCGACGCCCGCGGTCCAGAAGGCTTCCAGGGTGTTGACGGTCAGCCCCTCGTACGCGCGCAGCTGGGTGGTGTAGGCGGGGTGGCCGAGCGGGCGGACGTCGGCGAGCAGGTCGCTGATCTTGGCGTAGCCGCGCAGGTCGGCGGGGCGGCGCCCGGCCTTGGCGAGGTCGTCGGTGCGGTAGTAGAGCAGGCCGACGTCGGTGTTGAAGGGCACCGCGTACGTGCGGCCCTTCCAGCGGCCCGCGTCCGCGGCCTGGGGCAGGAAGTCCCCGTCGACGAGGGCGGGGTCGAGCGGGCGCAGCAACCCGCTGTCGGCGAACTCGGGGATCCAGCTGATGTCGAGGTTGACCACGTCGTACGCGGCGGTGCCGGACTGGAAGGCGCCGATCAGCTCGCTGCGCTGCTCGTCGGAGGCGGAGGGGAGCTCGACGAGCCGGGCGGGCCGGTCCGGGTTGCGCCGGTTCCACGCGTCGATCAGGGCACGGCGGACGCCGGGCTGCCCGCCGGCGGTGAGATCGGCGTCGCTGGCGACGATCAGCGGCCGGGAGCGGTCGGGTGCCGGGCCCGGCGCCGCGGCGGGGCCGCTGCAGGCCACGGCGGCCAGCAGGAGCAGGACGTCCAGGGCTCGGCGCCGGCGGCGGACGGAGCGCGGGGGCGGGAGGGTGCCGCCCGTGCTCCTGGGGCCCGAGGCTGTCATGACCCTCCCGAGGTGAGGCGGGTGATCGTCTCCGCGACCCGGTCCGGAAGGTCCTGCGTGGCCGCCAGGCAGGCGCCGCCGCCCTCCGTCACCGCCTTGTTGAAGCGCAGCGAGCAGCCGTAGCTCTCCAGTGAGACCACCAGTACGGGGACGTCCACGTCCGGCGGCTCCGCTCGGGCACTGTCCTCGTCGTCGGTGATGAGGACGATCAGGGCGCCGGGGGAGCCGGCGAGCGCGCGGGACCACCGGCGCAGGGCGGCGGCCACGGGCGCGTCCCGCTCGACCGGTGCCAGCGCGCGGATCGCGGCGTCCCGCGCGGCCGCGTCGTTCGGCCCCGGCGCCAGCAACGTGCGGCCGGGCACCGCGGCGACGCCGTACCGGTAGCCGGACGCGCGGGCCAGGACGGAGCGCACGACGGAGACGTTCGCCCCGGAGTAGGAGGAGCTGGAGACGTCGACGGCGAAGAGGACGTCGCGCCGGGTGCCGGTGGCCTCGTCGTGGTCCCGCAGGGCGGCCTCGATGGCCCTCCTGGTGGGCGGTGCGCCGCCCGTCGGCGGATCGGCGACGAAGATCGCGCTGTCCAGCGGGGTGTCGCCGGCCGCGGCCGTCCCGGTGACGTCCGTGCGGAAGCCCTGTGCGGCCAGGGCCCGTTGTCCCGGACCGGAGCGCAGCCAGACGGCGAGCCGGTGCACCGCCTCGGCACGTACGGCGCGGTCGGCCCGGCCGGTCTCCCAGGTCACCGGCACGAGGGTGAGGTCCAGGGGTGGCACGTCGGCGGGGTAGTAGGCGGTGTAGGGGTCGGACTGGTTGCCCAGGCACGGGGGACGGGACTCCAGGGCCGGGGTGACGAGGCCGGCGAGGGTGGACTCGGCGATGACAAGGGCCTGTTGGGTGCCTCGCCGTTCGACCAGCCAGGTGCGGGCGGAACAGGCCAGGGCCCGGTCGTCCGCAGGGGGCACGGCATCGGTGGTGACCCGGGTGCCCGGCGTCAGGTGCAGCAGCTGGTCCAGGGCGGCGTCCGAGGAGTGCGGTTCGGCGCTGCGGACGACCACGTCCTGCGCGTGGGCGGCGTCGGCCAGTTGCTGCGCGGTGCTGCCGGTGCGCCCGACGCCCTCCAGGGAGGTGGTCGCGGCGAGGACGGCCGGGGAGTGCGCGAGGGTGACCGGCCGGCCGAGGGCGACGACGCTCTCCGGACGCCGGGTCTCGGCCAGCACCTGGGTGGGGGCGGTGCCGGCCGCCGGTATCCACACGTCCGGGTGCGGCCCGACGTCCCGCAGCGGCAGCGCGCAGTCCCCGCCGTCCTCGCAGGCGCGTTCCGGTTCGGCCCAGGCGGCGGAGGCGCGGAAGGCGGCGAGGGTGCGGTCGGTGGGGGCCGCGTACACGGTGGTGTTGATCTGGCCGCAGCCCTCGGGCCGGCCGCCAAGGGCTGCGGTGGTGCCGGCGGCGTCGCTGTCCTGGAAGGCGTCGAGCACGGAGGTGAGCGCGGCGCGGGTCTCCGGCGAGGTGAGCACCCGCAGTTCGAGCGGGGCGGGGCACAGCGGTGCCGGGCGGTGCGCCCACGTCCAGCCGGTGACGGCGCCCGCGAGCAGGGCCAGGGCGGTGCCGGCGCCCACGGCCCGGTGCCAGAGCGGCTGGTGGGGTCCCGCCGTCCACGTCCAGGTGAAGCCGGCGTACTGGGCGAGCCGGCGCAAGGGCGTCAGCCAGCGGGTCCCGCGGGCGGGGCGCGGGGTCAGCCGGGCCTGCGACAGGACGGTGTCGCCGGCGCTGTTGCTGGAGCGCTCGGTCGGGAACCAGGGGTCGTAGTCCACCCGCTCGTCGAGCGTGGCGGCGTACTCCCCGGCCAGTTCGTGCAGCCGGACCCCGAGACGCTGCACGGTGACCGGGTCGTACGGGTCGGTGCCCTCGGTCAGCACCCGGACCAGGGCCCCGGTGAAGGGCGTCGGGTCGATGCCGTCGCCCTTGTGGATGCGGGAGCCGACGGCCGACGAGGTGATCAGGGAGAACGGCCGCTCGGGCAGCGGCACCAGGCCGGCGTTGCCGGAGTAGCAGCAGTCCAGGACGAGGACGACACGCTCGGCCCGCGAGGAGGCGAGCAGCCTCAGCAGGTCCCGGTACGGGATGCCGTCGAGGCGGGCGCCGTCCTTGGTGGACTCCCGGGTCATCAGGTACAGCTCGGGCTCCCCGGTGCCGAGGTCGACGTAGCCGTGCCCGGTGAAGTGGACCAGCAGCAGGTCCTGGGCCTGGGCGGCGGCGGTGCCGATCAGCCGCAGCGCGCGGTCGCGGGTGCGCGGCTCGGCGAGGGTCTCCACGGTCCGCGGGATGAACCGGCCGTGCGCGCCGGAGACGAGCGCGGCCCGCAGCCGCGCCACGTTGGCCCTGGCGGAGGGGATGTTGGAGAAGTCACGGGCGTGCTCGTACTGGGACACCCCGATCAGGACCGCCCGCGACCGGGACGCGAACGGTTCGTACGGCATGCCCGCCGGACCTCCCCAGGGCCGTCTTCCTCCGGATCGGGTTCTCCCCGGATCTAGTTCTCCAGCGTCTGGCGGATGCGGGCCGCCATCGCCTCCAGTTCGCCGCGCGTCAGGGCGTCCCGGCCGGTCAGGACGCACTCCACGTCCCCGGCGCGGACGGTGACGCTGAGCGAGTCGCCGGGCTGGTTGCGCAGGTGGTTGCGCAGGGCGCGGAGCAGTGTGAGCGCGGTGGCCTGCAGCGTCTCCTGGAGGATCATGAGGAGCAGGTCGTAGGCGACGCCCATGCTCTCGTCCGCGGGCCGCTCCCTGCGGACGACCAGCGGCGCCAGTTCCTCCTCGGCCCGCAGCCAGACCTCCAGTCTGCGCAGGTCCTCGGCCGGGTCCTTGCCGCCCTCCAGCTCGATGGTCACGTACGTGTCCATGACGCCTCCCCTCATTCCCAGCCTACGCTGACGTACCGTCATTCACACCGGTCGTGCGGGGAGTTGTGTGTAACGGACAGGAAATCGGGGCGGGCCGGGCGCCGAGGCGCCCTACCCCGGCGGCGGCCCGGTGCGTCATGATGCCCGAGTACCCCCCGTACGGGGGATTCGCCCGATCTTGGAGGCCGCAATGAAGCTGGGCAGGGCACTGGCGAACGGCTACGCGGAGGAGACGGACGAGGAGCTCCCGGGCCGGGAGCGGCTCGCGGACGAGGAGAAGGCCCCCGCCGGCCGCGCCCCGGACGCCGCAGCGGAGCCCGCCGAGGCCGCGGCACGGTGAGGTTCCCCCGCCGGTTGCCCGAGGAACGGCCGGCGGTGCCCCCCACGGGGTACAAGCTGGCCTTCCCGATGCTGGCGCACGACGGCGCCCGCGTGGGCTTCCGGGGCGTGTCGCTGGGCGGGCGGATCGTGTACGGCGCCCTCGACGACGCCGTGTGCGGCTACGGGCGGCGGCACCGCAGCCCGGCCCGGGGTTGCGACTGCGGGTTCTACTGCCTGCACACGGCCGCCGAGGCACAGGCCCTGACCTGCGCGACGGACTGCCGGGACGCGGTGGTGCTCCAGGTGAGCGTGCTGGGCGCGTACACCCGGTACGAGCGCGGGACGCGCTACGCCCGGCAGCGGGTGCGCACCGTGCGCATGGGCGCCTGCCGGTGCGGGCGGGCCGCCCGGGTGTTCGTGCGCGACGGCACCGGGCTGCCGGGCTGGCGTGCGCTGACGGCGTCCTGCCGGCGCTGCGCCGCGGGGCTGTGGGTGCTGCGGCCGGCGCAGTTCGCGCGGCTGGCCGGGCCCTGGGTGAACGTGACCGGCGAACCGCCCGGACCGGGCGCCGCCGAGGAAGCGCTGCTCGAGGAACCGCTGCACGAGGAGCTGCTGGTGGAGGCGGAACGGCTCAGGGAGGTGCTGGACCGCTTCCAGGAGCGGCTGGAACGGCTGGACCGCCTGGAGGAGAGGCCTCCGTCCGGGTAGCCGCCGGCGGGTCCGGCCGCGCCGGGCCGCCTCATGATCGGCCGCCCATACTGGAACACATGGAGCACAACGCCGAGCTCAGGGACTTCCTGCGGGCCCGCAGGAACCGGCTGAGCCCGCAGGACGCCGGCATCACCGTCAGCGGTGCGCCGCGCCGTGTGCCGGGGTTGCGGCGGGAGGAGCTGGCGCGGCTGGCCGGGGTGAGCACCGATTACTACACCCGTTTGGAGCAGGGCAGGCACCTGAATGTCTCGGAGGCGGTGCTGGACGCCGTCGCCCGCGCCCTGCGACTGGACGCGGCCGAGCGCGCGTACCTCTTCGAGCTGGCGCGGCACCGCACCCCGCCCCGCCGCAGGCCGCAGCGGCCGCAACGGGTGCGCCCCGAGGTCCACCGCGTGCTGGACCTGCTGGGCGACCGCACCCCCGTGTTCGTCATCGGCCGCCGCACGGACGTGCTGGCCGCGAACCGGCTGGCCCGCACGCTGATCACCGACTTCGACGCGCTGCCGCACCGCGACCGCAACCTCGCCCGCTTCATGTTCCTCGACGACGCGGCCCGCGACCTGTACCGGGAGTGGGACAAGCACGCCGCCGAGGCGGTCGCCGCCCTCCGCCTGGACGCGGCGCGCCACCCCGACGACCCGGGGCTGACCGAGCTGGTCGGCGAGCTGACCATCAAGAGCGCCGAGTTCCGCGCCTGGTGGGCCGACCACAACGTGCGGCAGAGGTTGCACGGGGTGAAGCTCTACCACCACCCCGTCGTCGGCGACCTGACCCTGTCGTACGAGCACGTCCTCTTCCCCGGCGACAGCGACCAGCTCGTGTGCATCCACACGGCCGAGCCCGGCTCCACCTCCGAGGCGGCCCTGCAGCTGCTGGCCGCGTGGACCGGCGCCGACACGCCGGCCAGCGGGTTCGCCGACCCGGAGCCCGACCCCCGGTGACGCGGTGACGCGGTGACGCCGTAACGCCGCGACGCCGCGAGGGCGGCACCGGCGTCGCGCCGGTGCCGCCCTCGGCAGGGGTGGGTCAGCAGCCGTCCGGCTTGATGCGGACGATCTGCGGGTCGTGGTCGCTCGCCTGGTCGGCGAACTCCGCGTTGATGTGCACCACGTCGTAGTCGAAGTCGCGCAGCGCCGGGCTGAGCAGGATGTGGTCCAGCGACTGCGAGTTGCCCTCGTAGACGTAGGTGTAGCGCTCGGACTTGGGCAGCGTGGTCAGCAGGTCCTTCAGCACGCCGCCCGAGGTGAGGGTGGACACCGTGCCGGAGAACTCGTAGTCGTTGAGGTCGCCGAGGACCACGACGTTGGCGTCCCGGTCGGCCGCGAGCAGCGACTTCACGAAGGTGTTGACCTCGGTGGCCTGCAGCTTCCGCTGGGTCTCGGAGCTGCGCACCGGCTGCTGGTTGACGCTGTGCAGCGGCTGGTCGCCGCCCTTGGAGTTGAAGTGGTTGGCGATGACGAAGACCGGCTTCCCGTGGAAGCGGAACTCGCCGACCAGCGGCTTGCGGCTGGCATTCCAGGCCTCGCTGCCCGGGTTGATCCGGCCCGGGGAGACCGACAGCTCCGCGCCCTTGCGGGTCTTGACCGCCTTGACCGCGGTGGTGGCGTCGCCGCCGGCGCGGTCGGTGAACTGCACGCGATGCGGGTTGAAGAGGAAGACCTGGCGGATGTTGCCGCCGGGCTCACCGCCGTCGGTGTCGTTCGTGGGGTCCACGGAGCGCCAGCTGTAGCGGGGGCCGCCGGCCGCGACGATGGCGTCGATGAACTTCTGCACCGTCTGGTCGGCGGCCACCGTGCCGTCGTCGTTGGCGCCGTTGTTGTCCTGGATCTCCTCCAGCGCCACGATGTCGGGCGAGGAGAGGCTGGTGACGACGCCGTCGGCGAGCCGCGCGAACTTGTCCGCGGGGTCGGCGGGGTCGAGGTTCTCCACGTTGTAGGTGGCGACCGCGAGCTCGCCGCCCTTCTGCTTGCGGGTCACCTCGCGCCCCAGGCCGTTGTCGACCAGCGTGCCCAGCTGCGTGGCCTGGAGGTTGTAGCCGCCGAAGCCGTCGTAGTCGATCGCTCCGGTGGTGGTTCCGGCCAGCTTGTCGCCGACGTCGGCGGTCGGGACGTCGGTGCCCGCGCCGATCGACATGACCTTGATCCGGCCGGTGTTGGGCTGGGCGTACGAGCCGTACACCGTGCCGCCGCGGCGGGTGGGGTTCTCGGCCGGCTTCACCGTCACCCAGACCTCGTGGTACGGGGTGGTGCCGCCGACGACGCGGGCGTCGGAGAACCGCGCCAGCTCGCCCTCGTGGGCCTCGTAGAAGTCCAGCGCGTACCCGGCCGGGTCGAGCGGCAGGCCCTCGATGCTGCCGCCGCCGGCGTCGGGCGCGTACGCCGCCGGGACGGTGGAGGCGTCCAGCGTGACGGGCGCGGGCAGGGCGTTGCCGGCCGAGAGCACGGTGGCGGTCGGGCCGGTGACCTCGGTGACCGACTGGCTGCCGGTGCCCGGGTAGTACTCGGAGACCTTGCCGGTCACCAGCACCTTGTCGCCGACGGCGACGGTGGGCGTGACGGAGCCGGTGTAGACGAACACGGCCTCGCTGGTGCGGGCGTCGGTGTCGGCCTCGGGGTCCTGGATCCAGTAGCCCTTGGAGCCGGTGGTCCGCACGCCGGTCACGATGCCGGGGACCCGGGTGACGGTCTGGCCCTTGAGCGGGGAGACCCGGGTGGTGCCCTGGATGTCGTGGATCCGGGTGGTACCGGGCTCGGTCGGCTCGGGGGTGGGCGTCGGGTCCGGGGTGCCGCCGCCCGGGGTCTGCCCGGCGGCGTTGACCGGGGTCGGCGCGCCGGCGGTGAGGTCGGCGGCGTTGTCGTCGGTGTCGGCCAGGGACGCGCCGCGGGCGACGGCAGCGGTGTTGCTCGCGCCGGCCGCCGGGCCGCTGCCCTCGCGCACGACCGCGGTGCCGAAGCCGACGAGGTCGACCACGCGCGGGTCGGCGGTGCAGTCGGCGGCGGTGATGCAGGTCAGCGGGGTGGTGCCGTTGACCAGGGCGATGGTGCCCGAGGTGGCGCTCATGGCGATGGCGCCACTGGCGTCGGCGGCCGGCAGGGGCGTCGTGCCGCCGGTGCCGGCGGACTCCGACACGAGGTAGCGGCCGCCGGGGGCGATCGACCCGGTCAGCGCGGTCGCCTGCCACTTGGAGGAGGCGGACGGCGTACCGGGCAGGTACTGCACGCTGAAACCGGCCAGGTCGTAGGCGGCCGAACCGGCGTTCGCGAGCTCCACGAAGTCGTTGGTCAGCGTCGCGCCGGAGTTGCCGCCGCCGCCGTACACCTCGGCGACGACCGCCTCGCTGGAGGGGGTCGCGTGGGCGGCGGGCAGCCCGGTCAGCACGACGGACGCGGCGATTCCGGTCGATATGAGCGCGAGCGCCGCGGCGCGGCTGCGGTGTCGGCTCGGTCTGGCGATCGGCACGAGGGTTTCTCCTATCGGTCCAACAGCCCGTCAACCACGGGCAGCGCACGGCGGACCGGCTCAAGTTACGCGCGTAGAAACGGACATGACAAGGGCAATGAGGTTAATTCTGCGAGTCCGCCGTGGCGTAACCGCGACACCGGACCCACCGGTGGAGGCCCTGGCGCGGACGCGCCACCGTTCGGGCGACCCCCCGATGGGTCACCCGGCGCGCCGGTGCCGGCGCGCCCGGCCACGGCGGGGACGGCGCCGCCGCCACCGCGGCCACCCTGCACGACCCGGCCGGGCTCGCCACCGACACCACGGGCCGCCTCTACATCGCCGACTCCGCCAACCGCGCCGTCCGCCGCGTCACCCCGGGCGCGGCCGGCGCCGCACCCGTCATCACGACCTTCGCGACCACCGACTTCGCCCCGTACGGCCTGGCCGTCGGCCCGGACGGCACGGTCTACGTCTCCGGCGAGGGCAAGGCCGTCTCCGTGGGCGCCGACGGCCACCGCACCACCACGCTGCTCACCGAGGCCGGACGGCACGACGCCATCGCCGTCGGCGGCGACCGCTCCGTGTACGTCTCGGGCGGCGTGGCCGGCGGACTGCGGCGGCTCCCACCCGGCGGCAAGGCACCGGTCCGCTCCTTCCCCGGCGCCACCGTCGACGCCCTCGCCACCGACCGGGCCGGCACCGTCTACGCCGTCGTCGACGGCCGCGTACGGCGCCTCGACCGCGACGGCCGCGTCACCCCCGTACCGGGCACCGCCCGGGTCTCCTCGGGCGAGGTCCACGGGCTGGCGGTCACGGAGGACGGCTCCCTCTTCTACCCCTCCCCGCGCACCCGCTGGGGCACCGCCCTCGCCCCGGACGGGCGGCTGTACGTCTCCGACCCCGCCGCCCACCGCATCTGGGTCGTCCCCCGGCCCGTCCTCGTACCGGGCCTGCTGCGCGTCACCTCCGGCCCGCACGGCCACGCCACCGGAGACGTCCTCAAGGGCGTCAGCGGCAGCGGTACGGCCGTCACCGCCCACAGCGAACCCGTGCGGGGCGTCGTCGTCCAGCAGGGCAACGGCCTCTTCTCCTACACCCCGCACGAGGACTTCTCCGGCACCGACGCGTTCACCGCCACCATCACCGACGCCTGCCACAACGCGACGACCCGCACCGTCCTGGTGCGGGTCGTCGCGAAACCCCTGCCGCGCGCCGGATGACGCGCGGCCGCGTCAGCCGCGCGCCTCGGCCACGGCGGCGCCGAGGGCCTCCTTGATGCGCGGCCCCAGCCGGGCGAAGCCGAGCTCCTTCATCGCGGCACGCAGCAGTTCGTCGTCCGACCGCTTCTCGCCGTCGCCGTCGATCCACCGCACCAGCGCGGTCAGTTCCTCCGCCGAGTACGCCGTCACGGCCTTCCCCGGCGTGATCGTCGGCTTCCGCGGCCGCCGTCCGACCGGGTTCGTCGCGGCGGGCTCCTCCTCGGGCTCGGCAGCGGGGGCCTCGGCCTCCACGACCGGCTCGGGCTCGGGCTCGGCTGCGGGGGCCTCCTCGACCACCGGCGCCTCGGCGACAGGCTCCGCCTCGGCGGGAGCGGGTGCCTCCACCGTCACGGGCTCCGCGACGGCTTCCACCTCGGGCTCGGGCTCGGCTGCGGGCGCCTCCTCGACCACCGGCGCCTCGGCGACAGGCTCCGCCTCGGCGGGAGCGGGTGCCTCCACCGTCACGGGCTCCGCGACGGCTTCCACCTCGGGCTCGGGCTCGGCGGCAGGTGCTTCCTCCGCCGCCGACTCCGGCTCTGCAGACGCAGTCTCCGGCTCCACGA
>NZ_JARAVO010000130.1:0-13771 GCF_033792805.1 Streptomyces sp. PA03-1a | reverse complement strand
GACGGCCCCGGGCTCAGCCTCGACAGGCGCAGCCTCCGCAACCGGCTCGGGCTCCACGGCAGGAGCCTCCGCGGCAACCGGCTCCGCCTCGGCGGGAGCAGGTGCCTCCTCCGTCACGGGCTCCGCGACGGCTTCCACCTCGGGCTCGGCGGCAGGCGCTTCCTCCGCCGCCGACTCCGGCTCTGCAGACGCAGTCTCCGGCTCCACGACGGCCCCGGGCTCAGCCTCGACAGGCGCAGCCTCCGCAACCGGCTCGGGCTCCACGGCAGGAGCCTCCGCGGCAACCGGCTCCGCCTCGGCGGGAGCGGCCGACGCTTCCTCCGTAACCGGTGCCTGGACCACCGCAGCCTCGGCAACGGCCTCCGCCTCCGGCTCCGCAGGAGTCCCCTCCGCCGCTTCCGACGTGGTGCGCGGTTCGGGGACGACGGGGGTCTCCGTCTCGCCCAGCAGCGCGACGACCTCGGCCGTGTCCGCCCGACGCTCCGTCAGCTCCTCGAGCACCGCGCCGAGGCCCTGCTCCTCCAGGCGGTCGCGGGTGGCCTTGAGGTTGGGCAGTCGGTACAGCGTGCCCTCGTCCGCGGCGAGGCGGTCGAGGAGCTCCACGAGTTCCTCGAAGGGCAGGCTGTCCAGCGCGGCCTCGGGGCGCAGGAGGCGGCCCAGTTCGGTGAGCCCGGCGACGGCGGCCTCGGCGGCGCGGGAGGCGTCGTCGAGGAAGTCCGCGTCCGTGGGAACGGCCGGGCGGCCGGCGCCGCCGAGGGCGGCCCAGTCGGTGCGCTCGGACGCCGCGGAGGCCAGGGCGGTGTGGGCGGCGTCGCGCCGCGGCCGCCCGGTGGCCAGCCCGCGGACGCGTCCCCGCAGCGAGCGGCGGCGCAGCCAGGTGACCTTCACCCCGCGGTCCCGGCGCCAGGCGCCGCTCGCGGTGGCGGCGACCAGGTCGTCCAGCTCGGCCTCGGCCACGTCGTACACGTCGGCGTTGAGCGTGCGCAGCGTCAGGCGTACCCGCAGCAGCAGCGAAACGGCCCGGCCGCTCTCGGCCACCGTGCGGGGGGCGTCGATGCCCAGGGCCTCGGACTCCTCCAGGCGGCGTGCGGCGGAGCGCAGCGCGGGCAGGTCACGGCCGCGCAGCTCCGCGAGGACGGTGGAGGCGGCGCGGGCCTCCTCGGGGCCGGCGACGGTGTCCACGGCCGCGTACCAGGCGTGGGTGTCGGTCGTCAGCGTGAAGCCGCCGAGCTCCGCGTAGGCGCGCAGGTCGTCGCGCGCCTCCGCGGGGAGGGAGGCGATGTCGGCGGTGCTGTGCAAGGAGGGTGCGGTCATATGAGGTCCGGTTCGTGGCAAGTGCGGTGGGCGTCGGCGGCGTGCGCGCGGCGGAGCGGCCCCGGTCCGGCGTGCTCGCGGTGGCCCCACGATACGGGCGTGGTCCACCCCGGCGCACGCGCCCCGTCCGTAACGGAGGGCACGGCGGCACCACCCGTGCACGGAGAGAGAGGGAGCGGACGCCCCTTGTGACCCCGGTGGCGTTCCGTGGCTCCTGCGACGCCCGTGGCCAGAGGGTCAGATTCCATCAAGAGGCGACAAAAGGACTCCATGGGATAATTCAAAGTGGGCACGAAAGGGATTTTTCGTGATCGACAAGACCGTGTGGGGCGGTTATGAGAGCGGCCGGCCTGACCGGAGCGGCCAGGCCGAGGCGTTCGACGCCATCGGGGACCGCTACGACGAGGCCTTCCCGCACAAGGAGGGGCAGTTCTCCGCCGGCCTGTGGCTCGTGGACACCCTGCCGCCCGGGTCCCGCGTACTGGACCTCGGCTGCGGCACCGGACTCCCCACCGCCCGGCAGCTGAGCGACGCGGCGTTGGACGTCGTGGGCATCGACCTGTCCGGGGGCATGCTCGAACTGGCCCGGACGTACGTCCCCCACGCCACCTTCCACCAACTGGACATCGCCGACCTGCGCCCCGGCGGCCCGGCCCCGTTGGGCCGCTTCGACGCCGTCGCGGCCTTCTTCTCCCTGCTGATGCTGCCGCGCGCCGAGATCCCGCACGCCCTCCGCACGATCCACCATCTGCTGGTCCCGGGCGGGCTGTTCGCCCTGTCGATGGTGGAGGCCGACGTGGACGACTTCGCCATCCCGTTCCTGGGCTGCACCATCCGCGTCTCCGGCTACCTCAGGGAGGAGTTGCTGTACGTCATCGAGTCGGGCGGCTTCGAGATCGTCAAGGAGTTCTCGTACACCTACGCCCCGGCCTTCAGCGACGTACCGCCGGAGGAACAGGTGTTCCTCTGTTGCCGGCGGATCGGCTGAGGCGGGACGGGACCAGGACGTGGCGCGGCACCGCACCCCAGGCGAAGACCCCGGCCCGACCGGGGGCGGAGCGGAACCTCCCGAGCGGCGCACGCCATGGCCCCGGGACGCCGACGCGCCCCGCGCGCCCGGGCAGCCGCAGACCGACCGGCTCCGCTACCTCGACGCCGCGACCCGGCGCATCGCCGCCGGCATGGACCTGGACGAGACGCTGCGCGAACTGGACACGGCGGCCGTCCCCGCCTTCGCCGACGCGATCTTCGTCCATCTGCACGACCCGCTGCTGACCGAGGAGGGTACGCAGGTCCGGGACACCGCGGGTCCCGTCGTCCTGCACCTGCACCCCACCCGGCGGCGCACCCCGGAGCGGCCGTCACCGGGACTGCCGTCACCGGACGCGGAGGCCGCCGCGCCGGAGCCGCCGCAGATCGCCCTGCGGTGCGTCAACCGCCCCGGAGCGCAGGGGGTGTCGGAGTGCGTCCGGCTCAGCGCCACCGGCCGGCTCACCCGGCTGCTGCGGGAGGGCCGCCCGATCTTCGGCGACGCCCCCGGCATCGCGACCGCCGTCAGGGAGCTGCTCGGCCCGGTGGTCGGGCCGCCCGGCACGCTGCCACCCGGCCGCCGCCTGATCATCGCCCCGCTGCACGGCCGCAACCGCCTCATGGGCACCCTCACCCTGCTGCGCCGGCCCGAGCGGGCCCCCTTCACCGCCGACGACCTGCTGGTCGCCTCGCAACTGGCGACCCACACCGCGCTCGGCGCCCACAAGGCCCTGATGTACGGCCACGAGGCGTCCGTCGCCGACGCGCTGCAGCGCACCATGCTCCCGGCCTCCCTCCCCGAGCCCACCGGGGTCCGGCTGGCCAGCCGCTACCTGCCCGCCTCCGAGACCGCGCGGGTGGGCGGCGACTGGTACGACGCCATCCCGCTGCCCGGCAGCCGTGTCGCGCTCGTCGTCGGCGACGTGATGGGCCACTCGATGACCTCCGCCGCAATCATGGGCCAGCTGCGCACCAGCGTGCAGGCCCTCGCCGGCCTCGACCTGCCCCCGGACGAGGTCCTGCACCACCTCGACGAACAGGCCCAGCGGCTGGGCATCGAGCACATCGCCACCTGCCTGTACGCGGTCTACGACCCCATCTCGCACCGGCTGCTGATCGCCAACGCCGGCCATCTGCCGCCCGTCGTGCTGCTCCCCGGCGGCAAGGGCGAGGTGCTGCCCGTACCCGCGGGCGCGCCGATCGGCGTCGGCGGCATCGACTTCGAGACCGTCGAGATGCCCGCGCCCACCGGGGCCACCCTGCTCCTCTACACCGACGGCCTGGTCGAGTCCCGCGGCCACGACATCTGGACCGGCGTGGAGAACCTGCTCGCCCGCATCCAGACCCCCGGCCGCGACCTCGTCCCGCCGCCCCTGGAAGCCCTGTGCGACCAGGCGCTCGGCGACCTCGGCCCCGGCGGCTCCCGCGACGACGACATCGCGCTGCTCGCCGCCCGCTTCGACGGTTTCCCCACGCACAGCGTCGCCTACTGGTACCTCGCCCCCCAGCCCGAGACCGCCTGCCGGGCCCGCCGCCTCACCCGCCGCGCCCTGCACCGCTGGGGCCTCGACCCCATGCTGGAGACGACCGAACTGCTCGTCAGCGAGGTCGTCACCAACGCCGTCCGCTTCGCCTCCCGCCCCATCACCCTGCGCCTCCTGCGCACCGACGTGCTGCGCTGCGAGGTCGGCGACGACTCGCCCCTGGTCCCCCGGGTGCACCGGGCCGGACCGGAGGACGAGAACGGCCGCGGCCTGTACGTCGTCGACCGCCTCGCCGACCACTGGGGCGCCCGGCGCCTGGGCACGGGCAAGGTCGTCTGGTTCGAACTCCCCATCCCCGACGAGGCCCGCCGCCGCGGCACGACCCCGGCATAGCGGCCGCCGGGGCCCTGCCCGTCCGTCACCACCACCCCGGGGCCAACGACTTGCCCCGCATGTCACACCCCTGCCGCGGGCCGCCTCCACCACCTAAGGCAGGGCGAAAGGCCATAATCCCGACATGCGCACACACATCGCCGCAACCACACTGCTGCTCGCCGTCGCGGGCGCGGCCCTCAGCGGCTGCAGCTCCTCCGCCGACACCGCCGCCACGGCGCCCGAGACCGCCGTGTCGTCCGCGTCCCCGGTCTCCCAGGCCGACCCCGAGAAGTCCCTGCCCGAGGCGGGGATCCCGGCCTCCCCCACGGGAGCCGACCGGGCCGCGCTCATCGCCGCCCTGCAGGCCATCAACCCCGACTTCGCCAAGGACCCCGACAAGGCCATCGACGCCGCCCGCAACCTGTGCGGCGCCATCAACAGCAACGACCCCCAGGCGGACGCGGAGGCCGCCCGGAGCTTCACGTACCACGACAACCAGCTCACCGAAGCCCAGGGCAAGGCCATCAACGACACGCTGAAGCGCCTCAAGTTCTGCGACGGCTGACCCCGCCGTCCGACCCCGCGAACGCCTCGGGCCCCGTCCGGATGCACTCCGGACGGGGCCCCGCGGTAGGGCGCCCGGGCCCCGAACCGGACACCCCGACGCGCCCTCAGGACCGCGACGGCGATTCCCCGGCGGCTACTTGACGTTCCACTGGCCGGTCTCGTCGGCGAAGCCGCTGTCGAGAGCCATCTGGAGCTTGGTGATCTTCGACGCCTTGGGGACCTCGAAGACCACCCACCCGAGACCCTTGGCACCCTTCGCCAGGCGCAGGTCGCTGGACATCGCGGGCCCGGCGGTCACCTCCCCGAAGGTGGTCTGGAACTGCTGTCCGTCGGTGTCGGTGACGGTCAGCCCGTTGCCGGGGCTGTCGGAGTAGACGGCGGTGCCGGCATTGGTCAGGCGGAGCTGGGCGGCGACCCACCGCTTCCCCTTCGCGGGGGTCATGAACTCGTCGCTGCTCTTGGCCGGGTCGACCCACTTGACCAGGGTGACGTCGATCCGGGAGCCGTCGTCCATACCGTGGAGGCTGAGGGTGTCGCCGATGCCGGCGTCCTCCTTCGGCTCGTCCGCGGACTTCGCGGGCTTGCCGGCGCCGCCGTCCTTGCCGGCGGCCTCGGTCTTGACGGGCTTGGTGCTGACGGTCGTCGGCTCGGCACAGGCGGTCAGGCCGGCGGCGAGGACGGCGACGGCCACGATGGGCATGGCGAACTTCGCGTGCATTTGTTCCCCCCAGGGATGGCATATGCGGGTTGGCGAAAATGAGTATGCCTTGGCGCCGGACATGTGAACTCGGTTTACAGACGTAGTGGCTGTGTCGTGACACGTCAGTGACGAGCCCAAGACCCGCCGCCGCACCCCCGGGCAGGGAGGATGCCGGGCCCGGAGGCCGGGGATCGTCGGCACCCGGCGGCCGTGGCGACACCCGCCGACACCCGCGAGGACGCCGATGGTTGGAAGTGGCCGGCGGACGGCCTTCCGCATGTGAGCGAAGCCACCGCGGAGTTGACCGAGCGCGCCGCCGCCGCGGTCGGGCACGGAAGACATGGCCCGCCGGCCCTGCCGTTCACGGATCGCTCACGCAGGAGCCTGGGGAAGAGGCTGCGGCCCCACCGGTCCGAACCGGTGGGGCCGCATTCACGCAGGACAGCGGTGGCGAGACCAACCGCCTGCGGGTAGGCCGTGTGGGACTCGAACCCACAACCAATGGATTAAAAGTCCACTGCTCTGCCAATTGAGCTAACGGCCCGCACCCCGCAGCATAGCCGGACGGCGGCCGTGGCTCCGAGCGCATTCGGCCCGTGCGGCGCGGCCGCCGCCGGCGAGGGGGCGCGGAGGTCAGCCGGAAGGGCCGGCCGGGGCGGGGGCAGGGACCGGGTCGGGGAGCTCGGCGGAGGCGGGGCCGCGGTCCCGGAGGAACCAGTGGCGGGCGGAGACGAACCACCACGTCGCGGCGAAGCCGAGGACGACCAGCACCGCGATCGGCGCGTAGTTGAAGGTGTCGACCGTGACCGGGCTGACCTGGGGCAGCATGAAGAGCACGGTGATGAAGACGACCCACGTCACGGCGATGACGCCGATCGGGCGGGACCAGCGGCCGAGGTGCCAGGGGCCGCGCTCGAAGTCGTCCCCCTTGCCGAGGCGCAGGAAGGTCGGGATGACGTACGCGATGTAGAGGCCGATGACGGCGATGGAGGTCACGGCGGCGTACGCGGTCAGGTTGATCAGGTACGGCAGGCCCAGGACGAGCGCGCCGAGCGCGGCCAGCCAGACGGCGTTGGTGGGCGTCTTGGTCCGCGGGTTGATGCGGTGCCAGACCGCGGAGAAGGGCAGCGCCCCGTCGCGCGAGAAGGCGTAGATCATGCGGCTGTTGGCGGTGACGGAGGCCATCCCGCAGAAGAGCTGGGCGCCGATGACGACGAGCAGCAGGAGCTTGCCGCCGACGTCGCCGAGGCCGTCGATGAGGATCTGCGCCGGGGGGACGCCCGTCGGCGTGTCGAGGACGTCGTCGTAGGACCGGATCGCGTACGTGAAGCCGAGCAGCAGCACGAAACCCGCGATCCAGGAGATCCATATGGAGCGGACGATGCCGCGCGGCCCGGCGGTGGCGGCGTCGTGGGTCTCCTCGGTCATGTGGGCGGAGGCGTCGTAGCCGGTGAAGGTGTACTGCGCCATCAGCAGGCCGAGCAGGACCACGTAGATACCGCTGCCCCAGCCGGTGTTGTTGACGAAGTGGGTGAAGACGAACGACGTCGACTGGTGCCGGTCCGGCACGAAGGCGAGCGCGCCGACGATCAGGCCGACGCCGAGCACGTGCCACCACACGCTGATGTCGTTGAGGAGCGCGACGATGCGGACGCCGAAGGTGTTGAGCAGCCCGTGCAGCAGCAGGATCGCGGCGAACAGGACGATCGTGTGACCGGGGGTGCTGCTGAAGCCGAACTGCAGGTCCAGGTAGGCGTTGAGGAAGCTCGCGGCGCCGAAGTCGATGCCGGCGGTGACGGCGACCTGGCCGAGCACGTTGAACCAGCCCGCGAACCAGGCCCAGGCGGCGGCGCTGCGCGGCGGGGCGAGCCGGTGGGCCCAGTAGTACAGCCCGGCGGAGGTCGGGTACGAGGAGCAGATCTCGGCCATCGCCAGGCCGACGACCAGCGTCATGAGCCCGACCGCCAGCCAGCCCCAGGTGATCACGGCGGGGCCGCCGGTGTTCATGCCGAAGGCGTAGAGGGTCAGGCAGCCGGAGAGGACCGAGATGATGGTGAAGGAGACCGCGAAGTTGGAGAACGCGGACATCCGGCGGGCCAGCACCTGGGTGTAGCCGAGTTGGCGGAGGCGTTCCTCGTCGGAGACCGGGGCCGGGGGCCCGGCGGCCTCACCCGGTTCTTTTGGAATTGTCATGCCCCCAGCGATTCCCTCGCCGGGGGCGTGATATGCGTCACAGGCGCGTCCGGAACTGGCTAGAAAAGGCTCTTGTACACGCCCCAGCCGGTGCCGATCTTGGTGCGGCTGCCGAAGGTGCCCTTGCCGGTGCCGGCGTAGCGGTACAGGTTCCCCGCGGTGTCCCGGGCGATCAGGTCGCCCTTGCCGTCACCGGTGATGTCCCCCACGCCCGCCAGCGCGTTGTACGAGGCACCCCAGTTCGAGGCGAGCTTCACCCGCGGCCGCAGATGCCCCTTGCCGTCACCGTCGTAACGCCACAGGACGTTCGCCTTGTCCTGGGCCAGCAGATCACCGATCCCGTCACCGTTCAGGTCCCCGGCACCCACGATCTTCTTGTAACCCGTCCACTTCGACGCCAGCTTCACCCGCACCGCAAGCTTCCCGTTGCCGGTGGCCTTGTGCAGCCACACGTCCGAAGTCGACGTCTGCCGGGCGATCAGGTCCGGACGACCGTCTCCGCTCAGGTCACCCGCCGACGTCAGCACGTTGTACTGCTGGTAACCCGTTCCCAACGACAGGCGGGGGCTGCTCTTGGTGATCGCCCCCTGGCACCGGCCCGCGTAGCGGAAGAGCTCGCCCACGGTGTTCCTTACGAGGACGTCGGAGCAGCGGTCGCCGTCGAGGTCGCCGAAGGGGACGAACCGGTACCCGGTGTTCCATCCGGGCGTGCCGCCGGCGTAGCCCGCCCCCGGGGACGGGAAGTCGAGCATCCCGTCAGGGGCCAACGCCGCCAGCTCCCCGGCCCCGTCCGCGTCGAGGTCCCGCCAGGCGCTCCTGGCCCCGGCCAGCTGCATGGTCCCGGTGTGCGCCGTACGGAAGCCGCTGCCGTCGCCCACGTCCACGCTCAGCGTCCATGTGTGGCGGCCGCCCGTCACCACGGTGCCGTGGTCGTCGGTGCCGTTCCACTCCGTCGTGATCCGCGCCCCCTCGTGGGCGGTGCCGCGGACGGTGCGCACGGCCTTGCCCGCCGCGTTCCGGAAGGTGAGGCTCCAGCCCGCCGGCGGCCGGGACAACTGCCAGGTGCCGTGCCAGACGTTCTGGGGACCCGGCCACCTCAGGTTGATGTAGTCGTCCGTGGTGGCTTCGATCGACGTGACCGGCGAGCGCGGCACGGTGACGCGCTTGACGTGGATCCTGTCGCCGGCGTCCACGAAGGCGACGTCCCCGCCGTACTTGTCGACGGTCCAGCTGATCCGGCGGTCGGAGACCAGCTCGTCCTCCGCCGGCAGGTCGGCGAACTCGCCGGTGACCGCCGCCGTACCCGCTCCGCCGTGGAAGTCGGTCAGCAGCAGCTTGCCCGCCGCACGGTCGTGGCGGACGAGGAAACCGTCGCCGAGCAGGGCCTCGCCCGAGGGCACGGCGATGCTCTTCCTGCCGGTGCGGTCCCAGACGCCCGCCTTGCCCGTCGGCCCGCAGGACCAGTACACCCAGCGGCCGACCGTCTGCAGTTCCTGCGGCACGCAGCCGGCTCCGACGTCGACGGCCGACGAGGTCTTGCGGGTCTTCAGGTCGAACACGTCGAGCGTGCCCTTGGCCGGTCCCGGTTTCCACAGTTCGGTGCCCCAGACCGAGGCGGCCGTGGTGGTGCGGGTCAGCGTGACGTTGTTCTCCCGATGCTGTTCGAAGTCCCCCACGTACTGCTTGCCCCCGGTGCCGTCGTCGGCGACGGTGTAGCGCCCGGAGGAGTCGACGATCCGGTTGCCGGTGTTCGGCAGGATGACCGAGGCCAGCGAGCTCGGGGTGCGGGGCGAGTTCACCGAGACCCCGTGATCGGCGTACGCGGTGTGCCCGTCGCCCAGGGCGTGGAGTTCGACGCAGTCGGAGCCCGCCTGGCAGGGCTTGTACCAGTTGTGGAGCGGGAAGAGCAGCGTCCGCGGCCCGGGCTCGGGGGCCCCGGTCGGCGCCAGGTCGAACTCGTACAGCGACCGCAGGGAGCTGCCGTCCGCGTCGGTGGCGACGGACAGCTTCCCTGCGCCGAGGGCGAGGCCGTCGACCCGGGAGTTGACCGCGTGGAGGGGCATGACCTCGGTGACCACGGGCTGGGCTCCGGAGGCCGTCACCCGGCGCACCGCCCAGTCCGTCACTCCGCTGCCGCCGACGACCAGCACACTGCCGTCCGCGGCGATGACGAGCTGGTTCGTGGCGTACGTCAGCAACGTCCGGGCCTCACCGCCGCCCACCGGGACCACGCTCAGCGTCTCACCCGGGCGCGACCTCAGCGGTTCCGGGGCACGCGCGACCACGATCCAGTCACCCACGAGGGCCAGCGTCACCGCGGGCTGGAAGGACGCGCCCTCCAGCGGGGGGATCACGACCGCCCCGGGTTCCGCGGCCGTGTCGGCGCGCGGGACGACCCAGGCGGTCAGAGCGCCCGCGGAGCCGAACCAGCCGAGCACACGGTCGGCGGACAGCGCGATCCTGGACGGTGGCGTGGCCAGCGAGCCGAACAGGCCGGTGACCGCGCCGGTGGCGTAGTCGACCAGCACCAGACGCTTGCCGGAGGGGCCGCCGCCCAGTTCCAGCACCGCTCCGCGCAGGTCCTGGGCGACGGTGCGGACGGATGTGTACCCCTCCGGCAGCGCGTCCGACGGCAGGGCGACGTCGGTCACCTGCCCCTCGGCGGTGCGCAGCAGGTGCAGTCCGGTGATCGTGCCCCCGGCGGGCTTCTCGTAGGTGAGGACCTCGGACATCGTGAACGCGCCGGTGACGTACCGGCCGGGGGGAAGGGCCGTGACGACGCGCTCGCCGCTCGCCAGGTCCAGCACCGACATGCTCTTCGACGCGGGGAAGCCCATGAGCCCCGAGTTGAGCAGGGCGCTCATGGCCGTGATCGTCGTCGTCCCGCCGCTCGCGAAGTCCGTCCACAGGTACGAGCCGTTGCCCTCCTGCGTGTGCAGGAAACCCGAGCCGCCGGCGGTGTACAGCGTGTCCCTGAACGGCGTGGAGCGCACACCGGCGGGGAAGACCGCCTCCGGCGGGGTGCCCGGGTCCGCGGCGGCCGGCAGCGCCACCGGGCCCAGCCCGGCGCCCAGCAGGACGATCACGGCGGCGGCGAGGGTCCTGCGGCGGGCGCCGGGACCCGCCCCGGGAGTCCTGTCCGGAGCGGAGGTTCCCGTGCGGGCCATCAGAAGATCCCCTTGAAGGTGTTCCAGCCGGTGTCGGCCACGGCGGCCGTGCCGGACGAACCGAGTCCTACCGCGAGTACCGCGCTGACGAGCGCGGCCGGATTGCCGCGCACGAGGGCACGACGGGTCACCCGAACCTCCTGCGTCCAACAAGGCGAGAGGCGTGAGGGGCGAACGGACACGGCTCGGCGCGCGCGCACGAAAGGCGCTGCGCAGCTCTCAAGCCCCCGGCTGTACCCCCCCACGCAAGTGGCCAGAGCCTAACAGCCGGCGCACAGGAAGAGAAGGTCTGCACCAGCCGCCCGACCTGGGGCTTTCCCCGAAACGGCAGGGGCCCGGCAGATGGACGTCCATCTGCCGGGCCCCTGCCGTTCAGCTGGGGTCAGCCGTTGCGCTTCCAGCGCGGCTTGTCCGTGCGGCGGTCGAAGCCGCCGGTGGGGCGGTGGTCGTCACGACGGCCGTACGGGCGGCGGTCGTTGGCGTCACGGTCGCGGTTGAACGCCGGGCGGTCGTCACGACGGTCCCGGTTGAAGGGGCGGTCGCCGCCGAAGTGGCGGTCACGCGACTCGTGGGGGCGCGCCGGGCGGTCGTCGCGGCGGTCGTAGGAACGCGCCGGGCGGTCGTCACGGCGCTCGAAGCCGCGGTCACGGTCACGGTCGCGGTTGAACGACGGGCGGTCGTCACGACGGTCGCGGTTGAACGACGGACGCTCGTCACGACGCTCGCGGTTGAACGACGGACGCTCGTCACGACGGTCCCGGTTGAACGACGGACGCTCGTCACGACGCTCGCGGTTGAACGACGGACGCTCGTCACGGCGCTCGTACCCGCGGTCACCGCGGTCCCGGTCGCGGAACGACGGGCGGTCGTCACGACGGTCGTCGCGGCGGCGCTCGTAGTTGCCCCGGTCGTCACGGCGCTGGAACGTGCGCTGCTCCGGCGCGGAGCTCTCCGCGGCCGGGGCGGGGACGCTCGCCGCGGCGGCGACCGCCTCGGCGGCCTCGGCCTGGGCGGCGGCCACGGCGGCCTCCGGGTCCTCGCCGCGCTCACGGGCGGCACGGGCGGTGAGGCGGTCGGCCTCCTCGCGCAGTTCGGCGGCCCGCCGCTGCGCGCGCTCCAGGGACTTGGCGAGGTCGGCGACCTCACGCTCGGCCTGCTGGGCGGCGTTGCCCGCCGCGTCCGCCTGCACCTCGGTCAGCGACCGGGCACCGGTGATCTGGGCCACGTCCTCGTCGAACGCCCCGGCCCCTCCGACGACGTGGCGCGAGGCGTCGACGCCCGCGTCCTCCATCAGCCGGAAGATCTGCTTGCGCTGGTGCGGCAGGGCGAGCGAGACGACCGTGCCGGACTGGCCGGCGCGGGCGGTACGGCCCGAGCGGTGCAGGTAGTCCTTGTGGTCGCCGGCCGGGTCCACGTTGAGGACCAGGTCGATGCCGTCCACGTGGATGCCGCGGGCCGCGACGTCGGTGGCGACGAGGACGTTGACGTAACCGTCCTTGAAGTCCGCCAGGGTGCGGGTGCGGGCGCCCTGGGTCATGCCGCCGTGCAGGGCGTCGGCCTTGACGCCCGCGTCGCGCAGCTGCTCGGCGACGCGGTCGGCACCCATCTGGGTGCGGACGAAGATGATGGTGCGGCCCTTGCGGGCGGCGATGGCGGCGGTGACCGGGGCCTTGTCCTTGGGCTTCACGACCAGGACGTGGTGGGTCATGGTGGTGACCGCGCCGGCCGAGGGGTCGACCTCGTGCGTGATCGGGTCCTTCAGGTACCGCTTGACCAGGGTGTCGATCTCGTTCTCCAGCGTGGCGGAGAACAGCAGCCGCTGGCCGCCGGCCGGGACCAGGTCGAGGATCTCGGTGACCTCGGGCAGGAAGCCCATGTCGGCCATCTGGTCGGCCTCGTCGAGGACGGCGATCTGCACCTGGTCCAGCGCGCAGGCGCCGCGCTCGATCAGGTCGCGCAGCCGGCCCGGGGTGGCGACGAGGATGTCGACGCCGCGCTCCAGGGCGTAGATCTGGTTCTGCATCGAGGTGCCGCCGCAGACGACCTTCATCTTCAGGCCGAGCACGTCGCCGTACGGCTGCAGCGCGTCCGCGACCTGCATCGCCAGCTCGCGGGTCGGGGTGAGGATCACACCGCGCGGACGCTTGCGCTCGGTGCGGCCCTCGGCCAGGGAGGTGAGCAGCGGCAGACCGAAGGAGAGGGTCTTGCCGGAGCCGGTACGGCCGCGGCCGAGGATGTCGCTGCCGGCCAGGGCGTCGGGGATCGTCGCCGCCTGGATCGGGAAGGGGGTGGTGACCCCGTTCTGCGCCAGCTTGCGGACGATCCCCTCGGGCAGGCCGAGGTCGCCGAAGGTCACGCTGGGGGTTTCGGGAGCGGTCTGCTCCTCGGTGACGGCCTCGTCGGTGCCGTCGGTGTCGATGGGCATGGCGGAACGGTCGGCAGTGTCAATAGACATGCTGAAGCTAAAACCTCTCGGAGATTTCGGCACGCGCCAGCTCCGGAGGTTGCTTACAACCGCCTCGATGCGGTCAGCCACAGGAGAAAAGGAACGCGCCAACGCGGCGCGCTTCGGTTCGGCGCCGGGCAATGGGATCAAACGATCTACCAGCATACGCATACGAGACCGCTTTGGCCAATTCGGTCCTCTCGGCCCCTCCCGTTCCTCATGTGGCGCCGTTCACCGAGGGCGCGCTGGACGGCGACGGCTCGGGCGACTCGCCGCCCCCGGACGGCGGCGGCGAGCTGTCCCCCGGCGAGGACGTCGTCGACGGCCGGTCCGACGGGGGCGAGGACTGCGAGGGCCGCCCCGAGGACGAGGGGCGCCCCGACGGCTTCCCGCTGTGGGAGCGGTCCGGGCCCTGGGTCGGCCCCGGTACCGACTCCTGCGCCGACACCGACGGCGAGCCGGCCCCGGGCGCGAGGGCCCCGGGCCGCCCCTCCAC